>CAIWVX010000037.1 GCA_903916205.1 uncultured beta proteobacterium | reverse complement strand
TGGGGCGACTTCTTAGCAAACCAATACCGACCGTGCGCTAGCCAATTCCGAAAATCAATTGCCTTTCCAAGACTTGATGGGGAACAAATCAAAAAGAAATTTCATAGGACAACCGGCTTAAATGACCCCGAATTATGGCTGATTTAACGAGGGTCTGTCCAATCGCCCCCTTGAAACGAGCAACATTTCGACGCCTATGCTAAAGTTTTACACCTCATGATTTGATACAAATTGCAGCCTGTTTGCGGTATTACGACAAACGAATAAGGGGATAAGCGCGTGAGTCAGCCAATTTTTGTCGGACGGAAAGAACAGCAGCAACGCTTTAAAACTGCGCTCAAAGAGTCGAAGGGGCAGTTGCTATGCTTTGAAGGCGGCCCCGGTAGCGGAAAGAGCGCACTGCTGGATCAACTACGTCGACACTGCGTGAACACTGGGCATCCACATACCTATTTCGACCTGCGCGGTGGACTGCCGAGCGAAGGACAGGCCTTCCTCAAGCAACTGTGCGCGAGCGCCGATCGGCTTCCGCGTGCCGGTGCGGCTGCGGCGGAAGAATATCGCACCGTCTATACCGAACTGCTGCGCAGCCAGGGCAATATCCCTGCGCTTGTTGCCGAATTGCTCAAGCTGGGTGATGTTGAAACCGCCACGAAGGGGGCGCTCGCCGTGCTCGTCAACGTACTTCTGAGCGTGGTCGCTTCCGCGCATCAGCGCCAGATTGAAGCACTCAAACAGCAAGGAAAAAATCAACCCGAAAACCTCCTACAAAAAATCCTTGCCGAGGAAGGCCGGTTGCGCCCCGTGCTATTCATCGACACCTACGAACACAGTTTGCATGAAGGTGCCCGCATTGCCACCAAGCTTGCGGTTACTGACGGCGCTACGGCCGGATCGACCGGCTCTGCGCCGCTTGCCCGTTTTCTCGAATACCTGATTGAACAACTGGAGAAGGCCGGTTGGGTTGTTGTTATTGCAGGGCGCGCTTTTGCAGAGGGCTTCCGTGGCGCACGCTTGCCACTGGAGAAATTGCAGGGTAACGAAATCGAGCAAATGCTCGACGCCGTGTTGGCGTTCCACGCACTGGGTTCGCGTCTCGGGGCGGCGGATAAGCCGCCGCTCATGACCCAACTGCAACAGCTTTCTTTCGGAGGTAATCCCCTCTGGTTGCGCAATTTGTGCGAATGTGTTGCCGAGGCACTGCACGACGGTCAAGCCCTAAGCGACCTGGCATCCCTCTTTAACGTACCCCCGTTGCTTGAAGGTTCAGATCACGCACGTCTCAGCAAACAGCGAATTCTTGAGCGCGTTCTCGATCAGCCAAAACTGGGGCTCAATATTGACACCCTGTGGTGGTTGGCGCTCCCTTGGAAAATCGACCGCGAAACACTGAAAACGCTGCTTCCTGAGCAAGCCGATGATAGCTATATGTCCAAACTCTACCAAGGCGGATTATTTTCCAACGTTACCGGCAATACCGCCTACCTGCATGAAGAGGTTCGAGACCTCCTGCTTGACTGGGCCGAGCGCAAGGCCAAACGTTTTTCTCCAGAGACGCGCAAAGCACATTCGCGCTTGCTGGCGAAAATTGTGCCAGCACACCCTGACGAAGCCGATTGTTCCTGGATGCCGGAAGCCACTTTTCATGCGATTTTCGCGAGCGACCATCTAGTTAAAAATAAAATATCGCCGATTGACTTCTGGGAGGCTGTGGGCGGGTCGGTTGCGCTTCCCTATTCTCAGAAATGGCGGATTGGATCGACGTTGGACGCTTTGTCTACATCCCAACTTGATGAGTTGATGGTTGTATTTTCTGACGAACAGAATGAATATGGAAAAATTTACGGGAAATCCACAGCGGCTGATTTGAGGCGGGCCATACGCCAAGGCCAAGCCGGAGGCTTTGATGATTTTGCGTGGTGGAAAAAACGACTTGAAGAACATCAGGATGTCGGCACCTTAAGAGGATGCCTTCAATGCTTTGAGTCCTCATCCAACAAAGCACATCTTAATCTGGCGGTGCTGCGCGATTTCCGAAGGAGGCTATTCCCTTTGCTTTCTGTCGCGGCGGATAGCGCCGAAAAGGATATCGCTGCTCAGAGCGTGTTATCCCTCGCGAATCTGTTTTATGAAATTCATCAACCTACAGAAGCGATGGCCTGCTTCGACAGCGTGATCGACCGCTTCGGAGACGCCGAAGAGGCGGCGCTACGCGAACGAGTCGCTCGGGCCTACGTCAATAAGGGCGTGGTGCTGGGGCAGAGCGGTGAGACCAAGGCGGCGATGGCCTGCTTCGACAGCGTGATCGACCGCTTCGGAGACGCCGAAGAGGCGGCGCTACGCGAACAAG
>CAIWVX010000036.1 GCA_903916205.1 uncultured beta proteobacterium | reverse complement strand
TCCTTAAACATTCAAGCCGGTCATTCCGGCTACAGAGGGGTGAAGATTTTAAGCAGACCATGATTTTAACGTAATTTCTAGTCAGACGCTTTTTTGGGCTGGTCTTCGGACTTCGGCGGCGATTCAAACGGAGGTGAAAAATTGATCATGCCGCCGGCAGAAATTCTATTGTCCGCTATTTATTTCACTGGCCGTTCGCCCGATTGAGTCATCAGGCCAAACCATGCGCAGCATTTGCAACTCGCCACCCAGCGACTGAGCGTTGGGGTCGTCAACTTGTTCATGCCGGTGATTCACGGTAAATTTGCTCTACCGCTACCCCTCTAATTTCGCGTCATTCCGGGCTTGACCTAGAATCCAGTTCGTTTATCAAACTTTTATGTTTTATCTGCCCTGAAAAACTTGGGCTTTCCCTATTGTTTTACTTTCATGGAAGCCGAACGGAAAGACCAGAGTTTGGACCTGGCGGAACACCGAGAGCTGGCTCTACACCGCGAGCTGAGCGCAAGTCATTGAGCAGCGCGGCGGGAGAAAAAGCTCTACCCACGATTGCTTCTGATTCGGGGCGAGGTTGTTCTGAATGACGCGCACGGTATGCGATAACACGCGCAATATTGTCTTGAATCGCTCGCAAGCAGAGACCTCGAACGTAGAATCGATTAAATTCGCCCTCAGCCAGAGTTTCGTGGGCGATCACGGGTACTTGAGCAAGTGTTGTGCCTCCCTTTGGTTTGCGCCGCTCTTCGTGCGATTTGAGAAAGCCTTGATTTCGTATTTCAGTGGCAAGCCAACCGTCGTCATGTGCGGCGATAGCCTCACTGAGCAATTTGAACCAACCATTCGTTCCGTTTTCATTGAGACGTGGGCTAATATACAGAAGACCTGCGGCTTGGTCGGCGTTCATCTCAGATAGCATGTGAGGGCGTGTTTGAGCATCAAGATTTTTGTACTGCAGACTCATTGTTGTTTATCCTTAAATAAATATAAATAGAAAAAATAGGGGGCACCGTTTTTACTTTTCATCTACTCTGAAAAACTCTGTCTATTTCTATGTTTCAATAATTCTTTCGTCATTCCTTCGCTGCCCGGTTCACCAAAGCAGCTTGATCGGGTGCACGCCAAATTGCAGTTCAAGCATTATAACTTAGGCACTGCAGCGGCCTACATCGGCTGGGATTAAGCGCCGAGAGGCGTCTGCTTGATGTAAAAGATAGCAATTGCCCCATGAGGTCGTATCAACACTACCTGAGCCACCGGCATAAACAATTCGGCAGATCAGTTTGAATCACACCACCGGACCTCGGCTCAACCAAGGGTAGATTTTTGTCGCCTGACCGCACGGCCCGACCGGTGATAAAATTTGTCGGGGCGGGTTTCCGAGAGGCCAGCACGTAATTGTTGCTAAACCTTGATTTTCAAGCCAACTGGCACAAATATTGCTAAAGAAAAGGCTACCTGCCATTGAGAAAAGTTATGTCCGTTACCCTTCTTTCGACGCCGTCGACGCCGAGTTCAGCCAAAGCCGCTGAAAATACAACCCGCACCAATAACGACGATCCGTCATCGGGGCAGGATTTCGCCAGTCTGCTTTTCGCTCAGTTGTTGCTTCCCCCGAAGGAAAAAATAGCGGAAATTGCTTTAGACACAACGCCTTCAATAACGCTTGACGCCACCGCCCCCGACGCTAGCAACATGCTGGCCGCACTCGGCATTATCCCGGTTGAAATCAAGCCGCTTCCACCTTCGGGTACGGTTAATACCGCCGCGCTTGATACGTCGATCAAGGTCGTCTCGGAAAGCTCGATTGCCCTGCAAATCCCGAATGAAATCAAGCCGCTTCTACCGGCTGGCACGGCTAATGCTGCCGCACTTGACACGTCGGACAAATCCGCCCAAAAAACGTTAACCGCGCTGCAATTTCAAGTTGAAGTCAAAAACCACAAAAAATCATAAGTTTCAAAGCGTGACTCCACTAGTATTAATCCGAATTGACTTGATTTATGT
>CAIWVX010000035.1 GCA_903916205.1 uncultured beta proteobacterium | reverse complement strand
TCAGCACGACCACCACGGGTTGCCATCCGAACAAGAAAGCCGTGGGTACGTTTGCGACGAATAACCGACGGTTGATAAGTGCGTTTCATGATTAAACCCTTGAAGTTATTACAAAGTAAACTCGCCATTAAACAGCTTGAGCGGGCGTCTTGTCAAGTTAAAAATGTGTTTTTTAAAAATGTGTTTTTAGTGCAATCGAAAGCGGGGGTAATACGTCTGACATGGGCCATACAGCGGGCTTCGATGCGACAATTTCATTGGCGAAATAAGATGAACACGCGTCACTCTTCAACCCACATTTCAATTGCACGCGACGTAGTCTGAACTGATTTTAAGCGCTCGGTGGAACGAAACCTTGAACTTGATCGGCACCGCTGCCAAAAAAATGCTTTTCAATTTGCTCGGTCAAATACTTGCGATGAGTCGCGTCCGCCAGATTCAGGCGATTTTCATTGATGATCATCGTCTGCATACGAATCCATTGCTGCCACGCCTCTTTTGAGACGCTTGAAAAAATCCGTTGGCCCAGTTCGCCGGGGCAGGGTGGAAAATCAAGTGCTTCGGCCTCGCGACCGAGTTTGATGCAGTGAATCATTTTTGCCATGATCGGACTCCGTAATGCAAAATTCGTGTTCAAAATAATGGGGCTGATTATACCGTGCAGAAAAATACCCGACGCTCAAATGGCCTTGGCAAATACTTTTGAGCGGCGCTGTAGGTTATAGACCAGTCGCTTTTCTTCCGGCAAATTATCCACGGCTTGCTCGACAAATCCACGCTCTTTGAACCAGTGCGGGGTTACGGTCGTCAGCACAAACAAGCGCTTAATGCCAACGGCACGAGCACGGGCTTCGATGCGTTTCATCAACTGCTCACCATAGCCCCAGCGCCGGTAATGCGGATGCACGGCGACGCAAGCCAGTTCCGCCTGATCATCACCATAGGGATAAAGTGCGGCACAGCCGACGATCAGACCATCGTGAACGACCACCGAGAAGCGGGTAATTTCACGCTCAAGCAACTCGCGCGAACGCCGTACCAACGAGCCATTTTCTTCCATTGGCTCAATCAGCGCGACCAAGCCGCTGATGTCGTCGGGGCGGGCGTCGCGTAAAATTTCCAGCGACTCGCGGGTGATGATGGTGCCGACACCATCGCGTGAAAACAGCTCGCGTAGCAAGGTGCCATCTTCGTTGTAGCCGATCAGATGAACTCGTCCCACGCCGGAACGGCTCGAGCGCACCGAACTGGGCAAATAGCGTTTGATGTCGGGCGACAACCAGTCACCGTTGCTGATCAAGCGTTCGGCGGAATCAGAGGTCAGTTCATCGAGCAACTTGCCTTCAATGTCGGTAACGCCCTGGCTGTCGGTGAGAAAAATCAGCTTGTCGGCGTTGATCGCAATGGCCGTCGCTTCGGCCACTTCTTCCATCGCTAGATTAAAAATTTCACCGGTCGGACTGGCTCCGAGACTAGAAAGGATCACGATGTTGCCTATCCCGAGTTGCGCCCGTATGCCCTCGGCGTCGATTTTGCGCACGCTTCCGGCATATTGCATATCCACCCCATCAAGCACCCCCAATGGCTTAGCAGTGATGAAATTTCCGGCGATAACGCGAATCGTGCTGTTGGCCATCGGCGTATCGGGCAGCCCCTGCGAAAGCAGGGCATCAATCTCCAGATAGACACTGCCTACAGCATCAATAACACAATCAAGCGTCGCCGCATCGGTCACGCGATAGCCGCCGTGGGTCACCGACGGCAAGCCTTGTTCACGCAGTTCTTCTTCAATCTGTGGCCGCGCACCATGCACCAGTACCAAGCGCACACCCAGTGCAGCCAGCAGATTGGCGTCATAGGCCAAAGTCCGGGCCAGTGGGCCAGAAATCGCTTTGCCGCCAAAGGCGATGACAAAGGTCTTGCCGCGAAACAGATTGACGTAGGGGGCTACCGATCTGAACAACGAGACAAAGTGAGCAGAGCTTAACTCTTCAGCCATGACGTTATTTTTCCTTAGGCTTGGATTTAGGTTTTTCGGCGTTCAACGCTTTTTCAAGGCGCTCGCAAATGGTGCGCAAAATTTTCACTCGCGCAAACCCCTTGTCATTGGCCTCAACCAGCGTCCACGGGGCGGCACGGGTACTGGTCCGGTCAACGGTGTCGCACAGTGCGGTGTGATATTGCGTACTTTTTTCACGATTACGCCAGTCTTCATCGGTAATTTTAAAGCGTTTGAATTCAATTTTTTCCCGCTCTTTGAAGCGTCGCAGTTGTTCCTGTGGGCTGATCTGCAACCAGAACTTGATAATAATTGCGCCATCTTGGTGTAATTCGTGCTCGAAGTCATTGATCTCGGTATAAGCCCGCAGCCAGTCGGCCTCGCTGCAAAACCCTTCGACGCGCTCAACCAGAACACGACCGTACCAAGTTCGGTCGAAAATGGCGACTCGCCCGATGCGCGGAATGTGCCGCCAGAAACGCCACAGATACGGCTGAGCGCGTTCCTCCTCGGTCGGCGCGGCGACCGGTATGATCTGGTATTGACGGGCATCAATGGCTGTCGTCACGCGCCGGATACTGCCGCCTTTACCTGCCGCATCGGAGCCTTCAAACGCAAGGATCAATGAATGCTTTTTGAACTCCGGATGACGCACCAGTTCAGCAAGACGCCCTTGCCATTTTGCCAACTGAGTTTCATACACTTTCTTATCGAGTTTCTGCGTCAGATCAAGCGCGGTCAGAACATCCAGACGGTCGATTTTTGGGGCCATCGGCGGGGCCACAGGGAAGTTTTGATCGCGGGTATCCGCGAGCCGTTTTTGCAAGGCATCAAGGACGACTTTACCGACGGTTAAGGCGCGGTAATGATCATCGCTTCCTTCGACAACAATCCAGGGGG
>CAIWVX010000034.1 GCA_903916205.1 uncultured beta proteobacterium | reverse complement strand
CAAATCAATCAGCACGTCAATTTTCGTCGGAATTTGTTTTAAGTCAGACAGGCTGCTAGACTCCTACGCCTAATATGACAGTTCAAGAAAGACGCCCGATATGCTTGATCCTAAACTATTTGAGGAACTGAGCGCCCGCCTTGGGGCATTGATTGCTGCCAGCCCGGCTGCTGATATCGAGAAAAACATCCGCGCTCTGCTTTCTGGTTTTTTTGCCAAATTAGACCTCGTTAGTCGTGAAGAATTTGATATTCAGGCCCACGTACTTCAACGCACCCGAGAGAAGCTAAAATCGTTTGAAGAACGTCTAGCCCGACTGGAAAGTCACGACGAAAATAACGCCTAATTTCTTACCAAGCACTGATCGCACCCACTCATGCCGCTTGCCATCATTCACAGTCGTGGCCTTGACGGGCTTTCTGCTCCGGAAGTCGCCGTTGAAGTACATCTAACCGGCGGCTTGCCCAGCGTCACACTGGTTGGACTGCCGGATACCGAAGTCAAGGAAGCGCGTGACCGGGTGCGGGCAGCGCTACAAAATTCTGGTTTTGAATTTCCCAGTAAACGCATTACCGTCAATCTGGCCCCCGCTGATTTGCCGAAGGAGTCGGGGCGTTTTGACTTACCCATTGCGCTCGGCATTCTCGCCGCCTCAAGTCAGATTCCCGCGACGGCATTGAACGAATATGAATTCGCTGGCGAGCTTTCACTCTCCGGTGAGTTGCGGCCTATTCGTGGTGCGCTGGCGATGGTGCTGGCGGCTGGCAGCCGTGGGCGCACCTTTATCTTGCCCGAAACCAGCGCACGCGAAGCGGCCTTGGCGCGTGATGTCTGTGTTCTGACGGCGAAAACGCTGCTCGAAGTGTGTGCGCACCTGAGCGGCCAGTGCGTCCTCAAAAATGGAGAAGCCTCAGCCCGTGTCCTTGAGGCGACCGAGATCTATCCTGATCTTGCCGACGTACGTGGTCAAACGCAGGCCAAACGTGCGCTTGAGATCGCCGCCGCTGGAGGTCATTCGATTCTTTTGGCCGGGCCACCAGGTACTGGCAAGTCGATGCTGGCGACCCGACTGCCCGGTCTGTTGCCGCCAATGTCGCAGGAGGACGCGCTGGAATCGGCCGCTGTGCTTTCTTTGGCCGGGCAATTTTCCCCAGAAAAATTTGGTCACCATCCCTATCGAGCACCGCATCATACGGCCTCTTCGGCAGCCATCGTTGGGGGCGGAGGTGTACCGCGTCCCGGTGAAATTTCGCTCGCCCATCAGGGGATTCTCTTTCTTGACGAGTTGCCCGAGTTCGACCGCAAGGTGCTTGAAGCCTTGCGCGAACCCCTTGAAAGTGGACGCATCCATATTTCGCGCGCCGCCCGTCAGGCCGAGTTCCCGGCGCAGTTCCAGCTGGTTGCCGCGATGAATCCCTGTCCCTGCGGTTTTCTCGGTGCGGCCAATGGCAAATGCCGGTGTTCGCCCGACCAGGTGGCACGCTACCGCAACAAGCTTTCCGGGCCTTTGCTTGACCGCATCGACCTGCAAATTGAAGTTCCTGCGTTGGCTGCCGAGGATTTACAAAAGGCCGCTGAGGGTGAACCTTCAGCGATTGTGCGCACCCGAGTCACCTTGGCACGGCAACGGCAGCAACAACGGCAGGGCAAGCCGAATGCCCGTCTGAACACTCGCGAGGTTGATCGTCATTGCTTCTTATCGGCGGAAGGTGCGGCTTTGCTCAAACAAGTGATGTTACGCTTTGGTTTGTCGGCCCGAGCCTACCACCGGGTGCTTCGGGTAGCGCGGACGATTGCCGATTTGGCGGACAGTACCGAAATTGCCTCGCAACATGTGGCCGAGGCCGTGCAATACCGGCGTTTCAAGACTGATTAATAATTAAACTCATGTCATACGCTTGTTGCACTTCAGACTTGAATCCGCCGGTCTATGTCAGCGATTGCCCTGCCTCTTTGGTCATTCCGACAAATGCAAAGAGAGGCAGTTTGGTAGAATGTCGCGTTGCTGTTACCTCAAATATCATAGGGAGCTTTTCGTGAAGATCGTTTGTCTCGACCTTGAGGGCGTGCTGGTCCCCGAAATCTGGATCGCTTTCGCCGAACGTACCGGTATCCCGGAACTCAGCCGGACGACCCGCGATGAGCCCAATTACGACACGCTGATGAAGTACCGTCTCAAGCTGCTGGCTGAGCATAAGCTAGGGCTGCCGGATATTCAGAAGGTGATCAGCGAAATGGGCCCGATGCCAGGCGCCCGTGCCTTTCTCGACCAGTTACGCGAAGACTACCAAGTGGTCATTCTTTCCGATACGTTCTACGAATTTGCGCATCCCCTGATGCGTCAACTGGCCTGGCCGACGCTGTTCTGTCACCGTCTTGAGGCGGAGGCTAATGGCGTGGTGGTTAATTACCATCTGCGTATGCCGGATCAAAAACGTGAAGCCGTCAAACGTTTCAAGGAACTGAACTTCACGGTGGTAGCTGCCGGTGATTCGTATAACGACACGGCCATGCTGGGTGAAGCCCACGCCGGCATTCTTTATCATCCGCCGGAAAATGTGATTCGCGAATTCCCGCAATATCCGGTCACCCTCAATTACGACGACTTTCGCACGGAAATCGACAAAGCCTTTGCCCGCGTCGAGAAATAATCGGAACCCATGCACTCCAAACGCTTCTTTACGCTCTCTGCCTCCTGCCCGGATCGGGTCGGGATCATCGCCCGCGTGTCCGGCTTCATCGCCGAAAACAAGGGCTGGATTCTCGAATCAAGCTACCACTCCGACGATAGTAATGACGAAACGCGTTATTTCATGCGCCTCGAAGTGAAGGCCGATTCACTGCCTTTTAACTTGTCCGAGTTTCGCGAGCGTTTCCGCCCGATTGCCGAAGAAATGCAGATGGACTGGAAGATCAGCGATTCGGCAGTCAAGAAGCGAGTGGTAATCATGGTCAGCCAACAGGAACACTGCCTCTATGACTTGCTGGCGCGTTGGCAATCGAAGGAACTCGATATTGAGATTCCCTGCGTGATTTCCAATCACGAAACGTTCCGAGGTTTTGTTGAGTGGCATGGCATTCCCTTTCACTATGTGCCGGTGCAAGCCGACAACAAGCAAGCGGCGTATGACGAAATTCAGCGCCTGTTTGAGGAGGCCAGAGGCGACACCATGGTGCTGGCGCGCTACATGCAAATTCTGTCGACCGAGCTGTGCCATAAATTCTCTGAACAGATCATCAACATTCATCACTCTTTTCTGCCCAGTTTCGTGGGTGCCAAGCCGTATCATCAGGCCTACCAGCGTGGTGTCAAACTGATCGGGGCAACGTGTCATTACGTGACTAACGAACTTGATCAGGGGCCGATCATCGAACAGGACGTCATCCGCATCGACCACTCCGATTCAGTAGACGACATGGTGCGTTACGGCAAAGACATTGAAAAAGCCGTCCTCGCTCGAGGCTTGCGTTATCACCTTGAAGACCGCGTGCTGGCGCATGGCAAAAAAACTGTAGTTTTCCGTTGAACGTTTGAAGAATTAAAGGATTTACCACAGAGCCACAGAGGCACAGAGAAAACCGACACAGAGAAAAGCAAATCAAAGGTTTGTTTTTCTCTGTGGCACTGCTCTGTGCCTCTGTGTTTCTGTGGTGGGTTTTGTACTGCCGTAACAACTCACTGGAGTCTCACCCGCATGATCACCCTCAAAAGCGTCACCCTGCGCCGTAGCGCCAAGGTGCTGCTTGATAATGCTTCCCTCACTTTGAATCCCGGCGAAAAAGTGGGTCTGGTTGGCCGTAATGGCGCGGGCAAGTCGACCTTGTTTGCCTTGTTGAACGGCACGCTGCACGAAGACGCCGGTGACTTTTTTCTGCCATCACAATGGCGTATGGGCCAAGTAGCGCAAGACATGCCGGAAACCGAACAGTCGGCGACTGACTTTGTGATCGAAGGCGACACCGCGTTGATGGCAGCGCAGGCCGAAGTCCATGCTTCAGAATCGGGCGACGATGGCGAGCGTATGGCCCATGCCTACATGGCCTTGCACGATGCCGGTGCGCACGATGCGCAGGCGCGGGCGCAGGCGCTGATTCTCGGCCTTGGTTTCAAAACAACCGAGCTGACCCATCCGGTGAACAGTTTTTCTGGCGGCTGGCGTATGCGTCTGCAACTGGCACGGGCGCTGATGTGTCCGTCTGATTTGCTGCTACTCGACGAACCGACCAACCACTTAGACCTCGATGCCCTGGTCTGGCTCGAAGCTTGGCTCAAACGCTACGAAGGCACTATGGTGGTGATCAGCCATGACCGCGAATTCCTCGACTCGATCACTCATGTTACGGTGCATATTGAGAATGGCAAATTGACGCGTTACGGCGGCAATTACAGCACCTTTGAAGATATGCGGATGCAGCAGATGGAACTGCAGCAGAATACCTACCTCAAGCAGCAGGACAAGATCGCGCACCTGCAAAAAT
>CAIWVX010000033.1 GCA_903916205.1 uncultured beta proteobacterium | reverse complement strand
GATCCGGCAAAGCAGGCTGGCACCCTGATTACCCGACCATGGACGGTGACGGTCGACGGGCTGGTCAAGAAGCCCAAAGTTTACGATATGGATGAATTGCTGAAGTTGATCCCACTGGAAGAGCGCATTTACCGGATGCGCTGTGTCGAAGGCTGGTCGATGGTCATTCCGTGGATCGGCATTCCGCTGGCCGAACTGATCCGCCGCATCGAACCGACCGGTAGCGCGAAATTCATCGAATTCACCACGCTGGCGGACAAGAAACAGATGCCGGGTCTGTCATCCCGGGTGCTCGAATGGCCGTACGTCGAAGGCTTACGGCTAGATGAAGCGATGCATCCGCTGACCTTGCTTACCTTCGGACTGTACGGCGAAGTGCTTCCGAAACAGAACGGTGCGCCGGTGCGCCTTGTGGTGCCGTGGAAATACGGGTTCAAGAGCGCCAAGTCAATTGTCCGCATCCGCTTTACCGAATCGCAGCCGCAGACCAGTTGGAATCTTTCGGCACCGCAAGAGTACGGCTTCTATTCCAACGTCAATCCCGATGTCAGTCATCCGCGCTGGAGCCAGGCCACCGAGATACGCATTGGCGACGGTGGCGGTTTGTTCAAACCCAAACGCAAAACCCTGCCGTTCAACGGGTATGCAGAACAAGTGGCTTCGCTCTATGTCGGCATGGATCTGAAAAAGCATTACTGACAAAAAATCTGCACCGTCTTATGCCCACGTTCACCCTGATTCGTCAGACACTTTTTATCGCCAGCCTGATCCCCTTGCTGCGCCTAGTCTGGCTTGGTGCGCATGATGATCTCAGCGCCAATCCGCTGGAGTTTGTGACGCGTTCGACGGGAACCTGGGCGCTGGTATTTCTCTGCCTGTCGTTGTCCATTACCCCGCTACGTCGCTTATCCGGCCAGCCGCAGTGGATGAAGTTGCGACGTATGCTCGGGTTGTACTGTTTTTTCTATGCCATGCTGCACTTTGCGCTCTGGTTCTGGTTCGATCACCAGTTTGATCTGGGCACTATGTGGACGGATGTGCTCAAGCGCCCGTTTATCGCCGCTGGCTTTGTGGCGTTCGTCCTGCTGGTGCCTCTGGCGGCGACATCGACTAAGGGCATGATGCGTCGCCTTGGTAGCCACTGGGGCAGACTGCATCGCCTCGTTTATCTCATTGCGATTGCGGCGATTCTGCACTACTGGTGGCACAAGGCTGGTAAAAATGATTTCGCTACGGTCAATATCTACGCTGCCGTGGTGACGGCATTGCTGGGCATACGGCTGTGGTGGGCGGTGCATAAGTCCATCCCGTAGTCCGACTACAGGATGGACTCATAAACTGTATGCGAGGAAAGTGCTTGAATTGCCTATCCTTTAAACAATTCAGGATCAATCAGGCGGCGACAGGCTTCTTCGACATTGGATCGGCTGTTGAAGGCCGATAAACGGAAGTAGCCTTCACCCGCCGCACCGAAACCGCTGCCTGGGGTAGTGACGATATTGGCATGTTGCAGAAGGCGATCAAACAGCGCCCAACTGGTTGCCCCTTTCGGCCCACGTACCCAGAGATACGACGAGTCAGTGTAGCCATAAACATCCAGGCCGACCGAGCTCAGGGCTTGTTGCAGAAGATGGGCATTTTCTTTATAGAAATTCACCAACTGCATGACCTGTTGCTTACCCTCTGGCGAATACAGCGCTTCTGCCGCACGCTGAACCGGATAGGCCACACCGTTGAATTTGGTCGTATGGTTACGTAGCCACAAAGCATGGAAGGGATGTTTCTCGCCATTACGTTTGCGCCCCATCAAGGTTTTTGGGATCACCGCGTAACCGCAGCGCAAACCCGTGAATCCACCGTTCTTAGAGAAACTGCGCAACTCCAGGGCACACTCACGCGCACCGGGAATTTCAAAAATCGAATGCGGGATTCCGGGCGTGCTGATATACGCCTCGTAAGCCGCATCAAAGACGATCACCGCGTTGCACGACAGCGCAAAATTAACCCAATTTTGCAGTTGCTCACGCGTAGCGACAGCCCCCGTCGGATTATTCGGATAGCACAAATAAATCAGGTCAACCGGCCCACTGGGCAGTTCCGGGACAAAGCCGTTTTCCGCCGTACAAGGCAAATAGGTCAACCCGTCGAACTGGCCTTTGTCATTGGCATTACCTGTGTTGCCGAGCATGACATTGGTGTCGACATACACGGGATAAACCGGGTCGGTTACGGCAATGCGGTTACCGGTGCCAAAAATGTCGAGCAGGTTACCGCAGTCACATTTTGAGCCATCGGAAACAAAGATTTCATCGGCTTCGATGTCCAAACCACGGGCCTTAAAATCGTTATCGGCAATCGCGTTGCGCAGAAAATCGTAACCTTGCTCCGGGCCATAGCCACGGAAGGTTTCACGCACGCCCATCTCATCAACCGCCTTGTGCATGGCGCTGATACAGGCCGCCGGCAAAGGCTCGGTGACATCACCGATACCGCAGCGAATGATCCGTGCCGCAACTTCAGGATTGGCATCAGTAAAGGCTTTGACCCGCCGACTGATTTCCGGGAACAGATAACCCGCTTGAAGTTTCAAATAATTTTCATTGATAAAAGCCACGTTTTCGATCCTTGTTGAAAGTTAGGCGTTATGGGTTTGAACGTCCAAGACGCCGGAGTTTACTTATTCCGGTGCGCCTATGACATATGCGGTAACGACAGGTACTCTCGTGAACGCATCTCGAAGAGTCGACT
>CAIWVX010000032.1 GCA_903916205.1 uncultured beta proteobacterium | reverse complement strand
GTCGGCCCGCAGGTCGGCAAAGAACTCGCCGAAAATGGCGCACTGGCTTTATTGCTGGTTATTATCGGCATTGTGATTTATCTGGCAATGCGCTTTGAATGGCGCTTTTCGGTTTCAGCCATTATTGCCAACTTGCACGACGTCATCATCATTCTCGGCTTCTTCGCGTTCTTCCAATGGGAATTTTCGCTCTCGGTTCTGGCGGCGGTTCTTGCCGTTCTGGGGTATTCGGTCAACGAATCCGTCGTCGTCTTTGACCGCGTTCGCGAGACCTTCAAAAAAGTACGTGGCCTGACCACGCCGCAGGTTCTCGATCACGCCATCACTAGCACCATTTCACGCACCATCATCACCCACGGCTGTACGCAACTGATGGTGCTGTCCATGCTGCTTTTCGGCGGACAAACCCTGCACTACTTTGCCCTGGCGCTAACCATCGGCATCTGCTTCGGCATTTACTCATCGGTGCTCGTTGCCAGTCCGCTGGTCATGTGGCTAGGCGTTTCGCGTGAGCACTTCATCACGCCGAAAAAGCCAAGCCAAGGGGCCAATGATGAGGGTGCGGTCGTCTAAAAACACGCTTTTAATTTTACGGAAAAATTATGCGCACTCACCGCATCAAACTCTGGGATCTACCCACCCGACTGTTTCACGGGTTGCTAATCATGCTGATGATCGCCGCCATTATCACCGGACAAATCGGCGGTGGCGCGATTGAATGGCATGGCCGAATCGGCTTGTGCCTGCTTGGTCTGATCGCCTTTCGCCTAGCTTGGGGGCTAATCGGCTCAAGCCATTCGCGTTTTGCTAATTTCTTCCCCACCCCGACGTCCGTTCGCGCCTACCTGAACGGGCAGTGGCAAGGCGTTGGACATAATCCACTGGGCGCTTTTTCGGTATTCGGTCTGCTGGCGCTCATTACCCTGCAAATCACGACCGGCCTTCTGAGCAACGACGACATCGCCTTTGACGGCCCGTTATCCGGCCTCATTAGCAAAGCGCTCAGCGATGATTTAGGCGAGCTGCACGAATTCATCTTCGGCCTCCTACTCACGCTCATTGCCCTGCATTTAGCCGCCATCCTGTTTTACACCTATGTCAAAAAAGACCCGCTGATCAAACCGATGATTACCGGCTGGAAAGACATCAAGCCCGGCGAAGGCGAATCGACCACGGGGGGTGGCGCACTGGCTTTTGTGCTGGCGGTGCTTATTGCACTGGCGGTGGTGTATGCCGGATCGGGTCAATGGATTCCCGCCCCGCCGCCCGTAACCACGCCAGCGGCAACGTGGTGAACCTGCCAGCAGACGAAATAAAGGGAAAGCCAATTTTCGTTCTCAGTGCCTCTGAACCTATGAAAGAAAGATCCGATTCGGCACGACTTGCCAACGAAAAACGCGTTGATATTGCACGACTTTACCCAGGATCACAACAAATCTGGGTTAATAGCGGGCATGAAATCCCTATCGAGAAACCTGATGCGGTAGTCAATGCAATTCGCGCAGCCTTATACGAATCTCGCCAAAGAAAATCATGAACCTTAGATTGTCCAGCCGTTCAGCGAGTTTCTTTTTGAGTGGTTCGCGAATGCTGTTATCAAGCTTGCTCCACTCGGCCAGTGCCAACTCATGAAAACACAGCTTATAGCTCATTCAGAGTCACCTCGGCGAAGGATCCACTGACACGTTCCTGAAGCAGTTTCGCATCTTCCAAGTCTTCCAGATAGGCCATCAACCGCTCGTAATGCGCCGCAGGCAATAGATAGGCTACCAGCCTGAAGCTAACCTACAAAGAGCAATAGATTCGGCATACGCTCAAGAAACACGGCTTGCGCCGCGCAGCATTTCAGCTTTGAAGTCACCGATTCGCGATAAACTCACGCTTTCAAAAATCACCCTAGCCTCTATGCGTCCGTCCATGCGTTTTTTTCGTCTTGCCAAAATTCTCAGCGTTGCCTGTCGTTTCGGTATCGACGAGATAATTTTTGAACACGAACCCAACTGTCGCTTGGCCGTGCTGTCACGCGGCGTGTTTTTTTGGCGGCGACTTCGTGCGCCGCGTGCGGTACGTCTGCGTCTAGCGCTTGAAGCGCTTGGGCCGATTTTTGTCAAATTCGGACAAGTGCTTTCGACCCGCCGCGACCTCCTGCCGCTTGACATCGCCGATGAACTGGCCAAATTGCAGGATCGCGTCCCGCCCTTTTCGCCGGAGATTGCTCTGGCCGAAATCGCCAAGGCCTACGGTCGGCCAGCCAGTGCTGTATTCGCCGAATTCGATGCCATACCAGTCGCCAGCGCTTCAGTAGCCCAGGTGCATTTCGCCACCTTGCGCCCGGAAGACGGCGGTTACGAAGTCGCCGTTAAGATTCTGCGCCCGAACATGCTAAGCGTTATCGAAAACGATCTGTCGCTGCTCAATGCTTTGGCCGGTTTACTTGAAACGCTCTGGTCTGACGGCAAACGCCTCAAGCCGCGAGAGGTGGTTGCCGAATTTGCTAAGTACCTCTATGACGAACTCGATTTGATGCGCGAAGCCGCCAACTGCTCACAGTTGCGACGGAATTTTGCTGATTCAAAATTGCTCTTGGTTCCCGAAGTTTATTGGGATCATTGCTCAACCACGGTGATGGTGATGGAGCGTATGCACGGCATTCCGGTTAGCCAGAACGAAGCCCTTGTCGCGGCAGGCATTGACCTCTCGGCGCTGTCACGGGCGGGCGTTGAAATTTTCTTTACCCAGGTTTTTCGCGATGGTTTTTTTCACGCCGACATGCACCCCGGTAACATTCTGGTCGCCACCGACGAGTTGCATCTCGGCAAGTACATTGCACTCGACTTTGGCATTGTGAGCACCCTGACCGATAAAGATAAAAATTATCTGGCGCAAAACTTTCTGGCCTTTTTCAAACGCGATTACAAGCGCGTGGCGATGACGCACATCGAGGCGGGCTGGGCGCCTCCAGACACTCGGGTAGACGACTTTGAAGCCGCTATTCGTGCCGTCTGCGAACCCATCTTCGACCGTCCGTTGCACGAAATCTCCTTTGGCCGGGTATTGCTTCGCTTGTTCCAAACCTCGCGCCGATTCAATGTTGAAATCCAGCCGCAACTGGTGATGCTGCAAAAAACCTTGCTCAACATTGAAGGCCTTGGACGTCAGCTTGATCCGAATTTGGATTTATGGACGACCGCCAAACCATTCCTAGAACGCTGGATGAGCGAACAGCTCGGCTGGCGCGCACTAGCGCAATCAATCAAGCAGGAGGCACCCGTCTGGCTGCGCACCCTGCCTCAGCTACCGCGCTTGGTACATCACGCGTTGTCGCAAAACAAACCCACCGACCTGGCCCCCATCCTGATTCAACTGGCCGCCTCCCAACGCCAGCAAAATCGACTCTTAGCGCTGATCGCCGCGTTGCTGGCCGCTTGGCTGGCTTTCCTTTACTTTTGACATTCAACGCGTACGAACGGGCCTTATGGCCTTGCTTTTCGCCGCCTTGTCCATCGTTGTTGAGCACGCCTTTTTCCTGATTTATGTCCGACCTACTCAATCCCCCTCAACGCGAAGCCATTCGTTATCTCGATGGCCCCTTGCTGGTTCTTGCCGGTGCCGGATCGGGCAAGACGCGCGTGATCACGCAAAAAATTGCCTATTTGATTGAAGAATGCGGCATCAGCCCGGCCAACATCGCGGCGATCACTTTTACCAACAAAGCCGCGAAGGAAATGCAGGAGCGCGTTGGCAAACTGCTCAAGGACAAGCCCACGGGGCTGACCATCTCGACCTTCCACTCGCTCGGTGTACGCATCTTGCGCGAAGAAGCGAAGGTACTCGGCTACAAACCACGCTTCTCGATCTTCGACGCCAACGATTGTTTTGGCTTGGTTGCCGAGCTTTCTGGCAGCGTCGATAAAGTGACGATTCGTCGCCTACAGACGGTGATCTCAAACTGGAAAAATGCGTTTATTTCCCCTGACACGGCACTGAGCCAAGCCGAAAGTGAAACCGAAAAACTGGCTGCACTCGCTTACGCCAGCTATTCGGCCACGCTCAAGGCGTATCAAGCGGTCGATTTTGACGACCTAATTTCTTTGCCGGTGGCATTATTCGACGCCCATCCGCAGGTGCTTGAAAAATGGCAGAATCGCCTGCGCTATCTGTTGGTCGACGAGTATCAAGATACCAACGCCTGCCAGTACCGAATGCTCAAACAACTGGCCGGGCCACGCGCGGCCTTCACCGCCGTCGGCGACGACGACCAAGCGATTTACGGCTGGCGCGGGGCCGACATCGAAAATTTGCGCGGCCTGCCACGCGATTACCCGAACCTGAAGCTAATCAAGCTCGAACAAAATTACCGCTCGACGGTGCGCATCCTCAAAGCCGCTAACGCGCTCATTTCGCACAACGAAAAATTGTTCGATAAAAAGCTATGGTCCGAGCTCGGTCACGGCGATCCGATTACCGTCACCGTCGCTAAAGATAATGAAAAGGAAGCCGAAAACGTCGTCATGAAATTGCAGGCGCATAAATTCGAGCACCGCAGCACATTTCGCGATTACGCCATTCTCTATCGCGGCAACTTCCAGGCGCGGGCGCTGGAAAAACTGCTCCGCGACCAGCGCATTCCCTACACCTTATCGGGCGGGCAATCTTTTTTCGATAAAGCAGAAATCAAAGACATCACCGCCTACCTGCGGCTACTCGCCAACAGCGACGACGATCCGGCCTTTATCCGCGCCGTCACCACGCCCAAACGCGGCGTCGGCGGCGCGACGCTAGAAGCCCTCGGCACCTATGCGGGCGAGCGCCACCTGTCGCTCTTTGCCGCCGTTTTTGAAGAAGGGTTTGCCCGTCGCATTCAGGCTCGCCAGCTTGCCCCGCTGGTCGAATTTTGCGAATTCATCAATCGCATTGAATACCGTGCGGCCAAAGAACCCGTCGAACAGGTGATGAACGACCTATTGAGCGCCATCGGCTATGAAACTTTTCTCTACGACGATAACGATAAACCGACGGCTATAACCCGCTGGGGCAACGTGCAAGAACTGGTGAAATGGCTGAGCACACGCGGCGAAGAGGACGGTAAAACGCTGATCGAATTAACCCAGATGATCGCGCTGATCAACCTGCTGGACAAACAAGATGACGGCAACTCACCCGATGCCGTTCAATTGTCGACCTTGCATGCCGCCAAGGGGCTGGAGTTTAAGCACGTTTTTCTGATCGGTATTGAAGAAGGCGTTTTGCCCCACCGCGAATCGCAAACCCCCGAAAAAATCGAAGAAGAGCGCCGCCTGATGTACGTCGGCATCACCCGAGCGCAGCGCTCGCTGCACATCAGTTACTGCGAAAAACGCAAGCAGGGCAAAGAGTTGATTCCCTGCGAAGCCTCGCGCTTTATCAATGAAATGGGCAAGGAAGACCTGCGTTTCTCGGGCGGAAAAACCGATACCCCACCGGACAAAGCCAGTGGCTCCAACCGACTGGCGGCGATGAAAGCGATGCTGGCAACCAAACCCGGTTAGCCCCAAGCCTTTTTGAGCGTCGAGCCCGCCCACGTCGAAAGCACGGCAAATTTGTTCTACCGCTAACCCTTTGATTTGCCGTCATTCCGGGCTTGGCACGGAATCCAGTTCGTTTATTCAGCCCGTCTTTTTAGCCTCTTGATCAGATTGACAAATCTGGATTCCCACCTACGCGGGAATGACGGCCGGTGGTTAGAACAAATTTACCGTGGCGTCGAAAGCACCCGCTACACTAATGGCTCATCGACCCATTCAACGGAACGGACAACTATGGAACGCTTTACAATTTCACTCGATGATTCGCTGGCTCAGCAGTTTGACGAACTGATTGCCGCTCGCGCCTACCGGAACCGTTCCGAAGCCGTGCGCGACTTAATTCGCGGGGCCATTGAAAGCGACGAGCAACGCCAATTTCCCAAAGGCTACTGCGTTGCCAACCTCTCCTACGTTTTTAATCATCATCAACGCGAATTGTCCGAACGACTGACCGCTCTCCAGCACGAGCACCACGATCTCACCGTTTCAGCGATGCACATGCATCTTGATCACGACCACTGCCTGGAATCGGTCATTCTCAAAGGCCGGGCGGCGAACGTCATCGCGTTTGCCGACGT
>CAIWVX010000031.1 GCA_903916205.1 uncultured beta proteobacterium | reverse complement strand
GACGCAACAACCAAAGCTAAAGCAAAAACGGAGCAGCGCCGTCCCGCTGCGAATGAAGTCGAATGTGCAACTTAAACTAAGTGCAGTATTGTCTTGACTCAGGGATCCACTTTAGTAGCACGCGCAGAGGATCGTAGCCAAGTGCGCTTGATTTCCATTCAAGCGGCGTCATTCACCTAGGATAAAAAAATGAAAAAACTCAAATCACCGTCAGAATGGTTACAACTTTTGCCGCTAGCCACCTTTCGCGTCCTCTTTGAAGCCGATACCGAACCACCGGGCAGCAGTGCGCTGAACGAGGAAAAACGTGAAGGCACATTTGTTTGTGCGGCGTGCTTTCAACCGCTTTTCGAGAGCAAAACCAAGTACGAAAGCGGCTCTGGCTGGCCAAGTTTTTGGCAGCCTTTGCCTGACGCCCTTGAAACCCAGACCGATTACGCCTTGATTTACCCGCGAACAGAATGCCACTGCTCGCGCTGCGGAGGCCATCAAGGGCATGTGTTTGACGATGGGCCTCAACCCACGGGGCGACGTTATTGCAACAATGGACTGGCTCTAATCTTCGTTCCGCTCGGCGAGAAATTGCCCGCCTTACGCACCTAAAACCCGATGTAATTAAGGCTTCTCTTTGCGTTTGGCGCGAGGATGCGCGGAGTCGTAAACTTTGGTCAGATGCTGAAAATCAAGGTGGGTGTACACCTGCGTCGAGGCGATACTGGCGTGGCCCAGCATTTCCTGCACGGCACGCAAGTCGCCGGAGGATTGCAACAGATGAGAGGCGAAAGAATGTCGCAGCATGTGCGGATGTACGCCAATCGGCAAGCCCTGCGTCAGCGCCCGTCGTTGCAGTCGATCTTCGATCACCCGTGGATTGATCCGCCGCCCTCGCTGCCCGACGAATAGCGCAGATTCGTCGGATGAGGCGAGTTGATGGCGACATTCGACCCATAAGGCGACGGCATGGCTGGCCTTTGTGCCTACGGGAACCAGCCTTAATTTGCTGCGCTTACCGAGTACGCGGACCTCACCGTTTTGTAGGTCTTGCAAACATTCAACATCGAGAGAGGCTAATTCCGCAAGACGTAATCCCGACGAATAAAAAAGCTCGAACATCGCCTGATCCCGAAGCTCAATCACGGTTTCTCCCGAACAATCGAGCAATCGGTTTGCTTCATCGACGGATAACACTTTGGGTAAAGCCTTGGCGCTTTTGGGTGGGCGCACACCATCGACCGGATTGAAATTCGTTTCACCACGCATCCCAAGCCAGCGATAGCCGCCACGCCAAGCGGAGAGCATTCGGCCCAAAGAACGCCCGCCCAATCCGCGTGAATGCAATTGGGCAATGAAGCGACGAATGTGATGCGTCTGAATCGCCCCTAGAGCAACGCCTCCTGGCAACTCGGCAAGCAATTCACATAAGACGTTGAGATCACGCCGGTAGTTACTGACGGTATGCGGAGAGAGTCGGCGCTGTTGGGCCAACTCATCAAGATAGGCGTTGAATTGCGGGCAAAGTGTCATCGAAGCGAATCAGCGCAACACCCGAGCCAGCGCCGCAGAAGCCAGCTCGCCGAGACGCTCAAGATACAAGGTTCCCATGCCGGAAAAAAACCGTTGCCCGTCTTCACTACCTAGCGCAATCATG
>CAIWVX010000030.1 GCA_903916205.1 uncultured beta proteobacterium | reverse complement strand
GGTAGACGCGCTGGTTTCAGGTACCAGTGTTGCAAGACGTGGAGGTTCGAGTCCTCTTCTGGGCACCAATATCGCAAAGAAAGCCGTGCAATCCGAAGGGGTTGCGCGGCTTTTGCTTTTCGTGATCCACCTTATTATCCAAGTTTATGTCGTCGCTTGTCGGGCTTACTCCACGATCTTGGCATCCTTGCGAGCATCGCCGCCTACTTCCCGTCTCGCTATCTACAAACCGATGTTGGGCTTGGATGGGCGTTAGGCGATGAGAAAGACGCTGCGCCGTAACTTAGCCCAGCGCCCCTGTCAGAAAATCAGCACATCCGTGTAAGCCAGCGTGGGGTGACCGTCTACAACGCCGATCTGAACAGCCGCGCCAGAGCTGCTGCCATCCGCGTCATAGTACAGCGCACCTGTGGTCGTGTTGTAGATCACACGATCTGTTGCAAGGTGGCCTGACGTAGCCCCAGCCGCCGCGTAGAAGGCGGTTGTCCCAAGCGTCCCCACAGCGCCCAGCGCGGTAAACGTAGCTTTGGCGATGCTGATGTGGTCGCTGGCTGTCGTGGAGCCCGTGACGTGATCAACACCGGTCAACTGCTTGCACCGGCTCCACTGGTTAAAATATCGTCTCTCGAGCCGCCGATCAGAACAGTCGCGGATGCGCTGCCTGTATGACTGAATACGCGTCAGTGACGATTAATTTATAAGTCCTTTATGACACTTCTGTCGGAGCCGCCAAGCCAGATAGGTCATAAAT
Source organism: uncultured beta proteobacterium (assembly GCA_903916205.1). GTDB lineage: Bacteria > Pseudomonadota > Gammaproteobacteria > Burkholderiales > Rhodocyclaceae > Propionivibrio. The sequence goes on along the minus strand of CAIWVX010000030.1, from coordinate 1,551 downwards.
AGGCCAATGCGCTGTGACCATGGCAGGGGCGCCCATACCAAATGCCGGATCAAGCTTCAGCCGCCGCTGGCGGAGCTGTAGTTTCCGCCTTGTTCCAACACTGCTAGCAAGGGACCGAGATGGCTTTCGTATTGCCGCCACTTTTGGACAGAACTTAGATAAACGGGGCTGCGCACCTGCGTAACGCTTGCGGTACGAACGCGGCGTTTTGCGGTGTGGAACGACAGGCAAGCATCATCCCATTCAAGCCCGCAATGGTCTAAAAGCGCACGGCTTTCAGTTTCCGGATCATCAACCAAAGCTTCATACTGCACTGTATAAAACGATTTTTGCGGAAGCACGTTTCGCCAGTGCGCCATGATCCTGCTGTAGGCGTTATAATAGCGCCCCAATTCAGTCTGGTCATAGCTGTGGTACTGGCTGCGTTCAAACAGACGCGTATAGCATGACACGCAGGTATCCACGGCATCCCTTGAGACATGAATGACCCGCGCATTAGGCAAAAGTGCGTGGATCAATCCCAACATCAGGAAATTCGCTGGCATCTTATCAGTAATTCTAGGCGAACTCGGCGCATGCGCGTCAAGTCGTTGGATATAGCTGGTGATTGTTTGCAATATCGGTTCCGCTGGGCCACCAAGCAGGTCGTTCAGCCGTGCGACTGCCGCGGTACTGTCAATCGGGAACAGTCGGTGCAAATGGTTCAATTCCCCCGCACCGAAAACCATCGGGTGATTGGCAATAATCGATTCAGTCAGTGTTGTACCAGATCGCGGCATCCCCAGCACAAAGATCGGCTGCACCGAATGGTTCGCTGATTGCCGCAGTTTGGCAATCATATCTGAACTAAACAGGGCAATCAGAGCATCAATTTTTTGGTCGTTCGCATTGGCATCGTAGAAAATCATCGACCTTTTCAGGCGGCCGCCCGCTTCGTACTGTTGGAATGCCTCGTCGTAACGTTTTGTGTCTTCATAGCACTTCGCCAAAGAATAATGCACAGCGATGGATTTGGGTGCCAGATACCCAGCGGCCTCGGCTGCCAACGCCTCAAGCTGTGCGATACACGCATCGTTCGGTTTGATTTTTTCCATGCGCACGCTCGAAAACAATGCATCAACGGACCCGGGTTTCAGCACGGCAACACGGTCAAAGTCGACCTTGGCCATGTCCAAATCGCCGTTTTCCATATGCAAATAGCCGCGTGACAGCAAAGCAGGTGTGAAATCGGGGTCCAGAGCAAGCGCGCGCTCCAGATGCGCAAATGCCTGAGCGACATTGCCCAGATCAGCTTCACAGTGTCCCATTTGCTGAAACGCATAGGCCATGTCTGGCGCAAATTCGGCGGCTTTGCGGGCTTGCTCCAGCGCAAGCTCAGGTTGATTTTTCTTGTGATAAACTTCCGTCAGCCCAAGCATGGCTTCGGCAAGGTGGTGTTTAAGGTCAATCGCCTTGTTGAAAGCAAGTTCGGCTCGGTCCAGATCGTCGATCTGCAAAAATGCGCGGCCTATGGAACGGTGAAGGTCGGCATTTTCGGGTGTCTTCTTAATC
>CAIWVX010000029.1 GCA_903916205.1 uncultured beta proteobacterium | reverse complement strand
TGCCCACGGCCTGCACCGCATCAGTATGGAACATGGCGCCTACGGTATGCGCCATTTCGGCCATTTCTTCGACCGGAAAAAGGGTTCCTGTTTCGTTGTTGGCCCACATCGCCGAAACAATCGCGGTACGCGGCGAAAGTAGCGATTTGTATTCAGCCAGATCAATCCGCCCCTTTTTGTCGACGCCTAGGCGATGCACCACCACACCGTCTTTTTCTAGGTAGTCGCAAAGCGTTAGGATGGCCGGATGCTCGACGGCGGTGGTGATAATCTGGTTGCGCTCAGGCTGAGCCTTTAGTGCCGAAAGAATCGCTGTCGAATCGGATTCCGTTCCGCAGGAGGTGAACACAATTTCTGAATCGTGCTCGGCTCCCAACAGCGTTTGCACCCGTTCGCGGGCTTCCTTGAGCGCGAGTCCGACCTTGTTGCCAAAGCTGTGCATTGACGACGGATTGCCGAATTGTTCGGTAAAAAAAGGCAGCATAGCCGCCACCACTTCGGGGTCGCAGGCGGTGGTGGCATTGTTATCGAGATAGATCGGTTTCATGATTTACCCCCGGCCAACAGCACGGCCCAGCAAAGTCGCTGGCAACAATTGCACGAACTCGCCTAGCGCCTCAATCAGTTGCGCCTGAATACCCGAAAGAGTGGCTTGCTCCATCATGCAGCCTTGACAAGCGCCTTTGAGATTGACGTAAATCGTTTTGCCATCCACTTCAACGATCTCAATGTCGCCATGATCGCGTTGGAGCATCGGACGAATTGACTCGATAATGTCCTCGATCTTGCGCATCCGTTGAAAATTGGTCATTTTTGGCGCTGTTACCGCAGCGGTTTGTGGCTTCACAACATCTTCAACGGCGGGTGCCGTGCAACGCTCTTCTGCCACCTTGGCAAGAATCTCCTCAATCCCTTCATGACAACTGGAACAGCCGCCGCCGGCCTTGGTGTAGTTGGAAACCTGCTCAACGGTGGAAAGATTGTTGGCGCGCACCACCTCTTCAATCAAGGTTGAATCGACGGCAAAACATTTGCAAATCATCGCTCCTTCTTCGTGATCGTCCTGCCAGGTTTGGCCTCGGTAGTTAGCGACAGCGGCCTGCAAGGCTTCGCGCCCCATCACCGAGCAGTGCATTTTTTCCGGCGGCAAACCATCAAGGTAATCGGCGATTTCCTGGTTACTGACCTTGAGTGCTTCGTCGAGCGTTTTGCCCTTGACGATCTCGGTTAAAGCCGAAGAGGAGGCAATCGCCGAGCCGCAACCGAAGGTCTGGAAGTGGGCGTCGACAATGCGCTCATTTTCGGGATCAACCTTCAGCATCAGGCGCAAGGCATCGCCACACTTGATTGAGCCGACATCGCCCACCGCATTGGCTCCATCAAGTGGGCCTGCGTTGCGCGGGTTGTAGAAATGTTCGCGAACTTTTTCTGAATAATTCCACATGATGTGGTTCCTTAAAAAGGCACTTGGCCTTGTTGCTTTGCGCTGGTTGCGCTGTGGTTAATTGCTATTTTCTAAAAACGGTGCGCAACACGTTGCTCACCCTACGTTTGATGGCTAGCTAAGCCGCTACTAAAACCAATCAAACATTTTGTGGTGGTTGTGCTGCGTAGGTGTAGCAATTTTTCGGACAGACTCGACCACAAGCCCCGCAGCCGATACAGTCGCTGGCGTTTTTAAGCATCATGACGGAGGCGGTATCGTCTTCGTCGTAATCTT
>CAIWVX010000028.1 GCA_903916205.1 uncultured beta proteobacterium | reverse complement strand
GACTCGACGACTCGGCAACTTCTCGTCGCTTTAATTTCCGCACCAAAAATGTAAAAAAATATCGTCCGGCAGACTGGGAGAATTTCAATCGCGGAATTTGGGATAAGGCTTTTTATTGCAAAACGTAGAGAAACCAAGGATAATTCGGCGTTCTCCGGAGTCGGTCACCGAAGTAACCCCTGCTCACATCGAACCGACTAGACTTGACTTACAGGAATTGCTCCAGATGAAATCCAACATTCACCCCGATTACAACGAAATTGAAGTCACCTGCTCATGCGGCACAGTGTTCAAAACCATGTCGACAATGAAGAAAGCGCTCCACGTAGAAGTGTGCTCTTCCTGCCATCCGTTCTATACCGGCAAGCAGAAAATGATTGACACCGCAGGTCGTGTTGAGAAATTCAACAAAAAATACGGTTCAATGCACAAATCGGCCGCCTAATTCGGACGACGAGTTCGTGCGGACTCAGCAAAAAGGCAGCCGCAGGGCTGCCTTTTTCGTTTAACCACCAACCCGCTCATCGAAGCCGAAACTAAACATGCCCTTTCTCCCTGAACATCCACGCTTCAAGGGAATCGCCCTGCCTCCCAGCGGCTGGGCCTTGGCTATTTTGCTTACGCTTTACATTATTACCGGGCTGATCGGTCACGACCCATGGAAACACGATGACGCGATCTCGATCGGCATCGCCTTCGACATGGCCAATGGCGGAAACTGGTTGATGCCCCATCTCGCAGGCCAACCCTATCCTGATGCCCCCTTCTATTACTGGATTGCGGCGGGCTTCATCAAATTTTTTTCTTGGTTGTTGCCGGCACATGATGCGGCTCGACTGGCCAATGCGGTGTTCACTCTGCTGGCTCTTGAGTTCATTCTCTTGGCTGCACGCGAACTGCATGGCAAAGAATTTGCCGCAGCGGCCCCGTTAATACTGGCTGGTAGTATTGGTTTCCTGTTTCACGCCCACGAAGCACAACCAATGTTGGCCGCATTGATGGCGCATACCGCGGCTTACTGGGCTTTGGTACTGATGCCACGACGACCATGTTTTGCCACTAGTCTATATGGCATCGCTGTTGCCCTTGGCTTTCTGGCGGATGGATTATTGCCGGTACTCACCCTGTTACCGGCAAGCCTCGTTAGTTTATGGTACTCCGCCAATAGAAAGAAAGACGCCGGACTGCTCCTGTTAGGCTTCGGACTGGCTCTGGCGCTTTGTGCGTTGTGGCTAATCCCGCTTTATACTCAAGCGCCAAATTACCTAGCCACTTTATTGGAAGGAGAGCGGGCTACTTTCAACAATCTATCCGTCCATGCCTCAAGCAACATCCCGAACTATCTAAACATGCTGCTCTGGTACGCTTGGCCAGCACTCCCGCTAGCCGCTTGGGCGCTGTGGGTTAAGCGTCGCTTGTTCAAAACTAAAGCTTTAGCTGTTCCGGCGCTTTCTTTTTTCGCGGTTCTACTGATCCTCGGACTCTATATTCACATTCGTAGCTCGGCAGCTTTACTGCTTTTACCCCCCCTAGTGCTGCTGGCCGTCTCTGGTGTAGCAACGCTACGGCGCGGTGCCGCCAATGCCTTCGATTGGTTTGGCATGGTTATTTTTACGTTTCTCGCGGCAGTTTGCTGGACTGTCTGGGGAGCACTTGTTTTTGGCTGGCCGGAGGGCCTAGCGCGTCAAGCTGTCAAACTAGAGCCCGGTTTTATCGGCCATTTCAGCCTGTTGGCTTTTGCCTTTTCGCTCATCGTCACACTAATCTGGTTTTGGCTAATTATCACCAGTCCGCGCTCACCGATGCGCGGCATCATGCACTGGATGGCCGGACTTACTTTATTCTGGATACTCATTGCCATTCTCTGGATGCCTTGGATCGATTACGGCAAAACTTACCGTCCACTTTCTGCCTCGCTGGCAAACGCCCTTCCGAAAAAACTTGAGTGCATCGCCAACGCCAACCTGCCCGACGCCCTGCTGGCCGTGCTCGATTATTTTGATGGAATTCGCACCGTTACCCAGAATAGCCAAGACAGTAAGCGCTGTAACTTTTTGCTCATTCACGGTGAGATTCACAACAACGTGAATCTCACCGCAGCCGGATGGCACCAAGTATGGGAAGACAGACGCCCAGGCGATCGCCACGAAAGCGACAAGTTCCACCTTTATCGACGCGGAATCAATGCTAGAGCAGCATCTTCGTTGGGTGATATGACGAACCAAGAATGATGAAAACTTATTCGTTTGATTATAGTTGTTGCGCTAAGGGGCAAAGGCGTCGAATCAATATTTTTAGAGCTCTATGTGATTTGTAGTGGGTGATTGAGTACGGTAGCTCAAATCGGCTTATTTTGAACGATTTTGTTCAAAATTGCGTCTCAAATTTGTCCTTGCTGACTAAACCTGCGGCGGCTTGTTCGGCGCTTCCTTAGAATAGAGAGAGGCTTTAAACATGATCAGTGGCGCCTCAAAAGAGCGAATAAATAATCTGGAGTAAAATCTAGCCATGAGCTATCAAGTATTGGCGCGTAAATGGCGACCGAAAACGTTTTCAAGCCTCGTTGGGCAGGAGCACGTTGTACGAGCGTTGACCCATGCTTTGACCGATCAGCGTTTGCATCACGCCTACCTGTTTACCGGGACGCGCGGTGTCGGCAAAACAACGTTGGCACGCATCTTGGCTAAGTCGCTTAATTGCGAGGGCGGTATTACGGCGACGCCGTGCGGTGTCTGTTCGGCCTGCACAGAAATCGACACCGGGCGATTCGTCGATCTGCTCGAAGTTGATGCGGCGACAAATACCAAGGTCGATGAGATGCGCCAGTTGCTCGAAAATGCAGTTTAT
>CAIWVX010000027.1 GCA_903916205.1 uncultured beta proteobacterium | reverse complement strand
GGCGAGGTCATCTTCGACACTGGTGCCGTTTGATGGGACGTTGTCTGTGCACTTTGCACAGCTTCCATTACGCAGGTCGGTTTTGTAGAAATATTGGGCGACATCGGCCAGTGAGGTGGTGCTACCGCCCGACGTGGCCGTGGTCGTGCACGTCCATGAAGCCGACCACGGCGTGCAGCCGATTGGCGGTGAGGGGAAAGGGCTGGCATTGGCGTTAGGCGTGTTTGTACTCGGCAAAGCAGGAAGGCTGGCACTGTTCAGGCAAGTGGGCGTTAGCCAAGTGGCGGTGGTGTAACTGCCGGCGCTGGCGTTGCCGTTGGCGGTGTAAATCGGGCGATATTGGATTCTTTGTTTGCCGTTGGAACAACCGCTGGAACTCGTTCGGTAGCCGAAAGTTAGGCTGGTCGTGGTCGATGTTGTTGTGCCGCCGTCGTAGATCGGACGGGGAGAAAGAGAGATTTTTGTCGCGTCGCTGTTGTAGGCATCTTTTTCCGACACATTGCTGTCCTGACTGGTGCCTCCGACGTCGCTACCACTCACGTCAAGAACGCCTGGGCTACTGCCATTCCAGTAGCCGTCGGTGACCAGAATCGTGAAATTTTGCTGGCAGGAATATTGGACGGGATCATTGGACATGCCGCTATTGATGCCGGTGGTCTTGTTGGCGTAGTAGCGTCCTACGCGTGAGAGTGCTTCAAGTGTGGGCGTGGCCCCTACGGCGACTTGGCTGAAAAGTTGGGTGAACCACTGGGTCGCATGGGGGCTACCGCTGCTGTCCTTAAAGTCGTTTAGCGCTAAAAACTTGGATGCTCCAACGGGTGACCCCGGATTGATGGTAATGAAGCCGACTCGGTAAGCGGCGGCGGCACTGCTGGTGCTGGGTAAAATTTGCAAGAAGGCGCGGCTTCCGGCGGCTTTCATCATCATGAGTCGGGTGCGGTAGTAGGTGTACCAGTTGGCGAAATTTTGCCTTTCATCCGTGCCGCCCGTCCCAGAGCTACTGGTAACTAAGGTCTTTTTCCAGAGTAATGTTTTTGGCGCTGTACAACTTGCCGGGGTATTCATCACCACGGTGCCGTCATTGCAAATGCCGGTGGCACTGGCATGGCTAAGCGTCGTCGAGGTGGCGCTGGTCGGCCAGCCGCAATCGCCCACGGAGCTACTGGGATTGAGGGTGCTACTTCCCAGATAAACCCAATAATGCGCGGCCTGCGCCGTGTCTTGAGGGAAACTGCCGGAATTGAGTACGCTTTGTGCGCGGAAGCTGGTGCCGAGATTGACGGTGCTTCTGCTTTCGCCCATATAGCTGTAATAGCCGTTAGTCATCGCGGCAGAAAACGTGGTTTGTGTGGCGTTATTCAAGTCCGCGCCGGTGGCGTTTTTGGGAATGACATAGGTGGCCGTCGGGTTGTAAAAGATTAGATTGCAATTGGCGTTGCGCAGGCCAACCGCATTGTTATACAGCGGTGAATTATTGTTGCCATTGACCTGATCATCGGGCATGAAATCCCAGGCCATTGAGCCGGAATCATCGAGCAAAAACATGATATTCGGCAGTACCGAACCCGTGGTAGCGCTGACCAGCGGCTTATCGTCAGGCGCCGTCAATGCCGCGTGAGTGGCCGTCGGAGCGAGCAGCAAGGTGAGCAGGGCGGCTAGCGCGGTCAGGGCGGTTTTAAGGCCAGACATGATGAATCTCCTTAATACACAATCGCTTGAGTATAGGTTAGGGTGTTTTTCGGTCCGGCGGTGCGGACGGTAATGCGATAGTAGGGTTGCATGGTGCTGCTCAAGGCTTGGCTACCGTAGCCGACGGAGCCTTGGCTGGCACCGGCGCTGGATGATCCGATGGTGACGCATTGCTGGTTGGTTATGTTCAGTGCTCCGGCAATTTTGCACAGGCGATGGATGACGTAGCGGATGTCGTTGCCCGTTCCGTCGTCCGCCGTGACTTGCGTGGCGAGCGTGTTGCTTGAGGTGGCCGGAGAAATACTATTCCAGCCGCTCCAAGTGGTCGGGTCAAAACTGCGTTGTGCCAGTGCGACCGCCGTGTTGGCTTCTAAAACCAAGCAGTCGTCGCTGAGGCCGTTACCATCGGCGTCGAGGTTGGCCGTGGTGTTGCACCACGCGGGGAAGTAGCCGGGTTGCTTGGCCGAGAAATCAAGCGCAGACATGATGAGGAAGTTTCGGGCCGCTTCGACCCCGCGATCAGACGCCGCGATTGCCGCTGTTTTGAAAGACAGGTTGCCGGCAATAATGACGCCGGTAGTCACCTGCCGGAACAAGACGATCCCGGCCATCGACATCGCCACCAGCATGATCAAGGCGATGATAAGCACCACGCCATGTTGGTTTTTGGCGGCTTTCATGGCGAGCTTCCCCAAACCCTATTGCGTAGCGGTACGACGGATCCGTAAACGCGGTAGCGATAGTGTCGCCAATTATTGGGGTCGTTGGCGGGGTTGCTGTCGGTGCTGCCGTCGAGGTTCGTCATGGTGAATGCAATGTCACTGCCTGCGCTATTTTTCCAAGGCAGCCGGGGGGCGGTGGGGGTGGTTTGACTGATTTCGTAGTGCGGGCTACGTGTTAGCAGGGCAAAACGAATGGCTTTGAGCTGCGCCCAAGTGGCGGGTGTCGTTGCTTGCCAGGTGTCGATGATCGTGTCGTTATTGGTGTCCAAGCCGTATTCGGCTTGAAGGTTGATGAGACCATCGCCAATTTCGGCCCAGTCTGCGGTGTTGTCGGCATCGGTGTCGGTGTAGTGGAGATCGTCTTGTACTGTGAGAAAGTGCTGGCTGTAAACCGTGGTGTTGGTGCTGGCAAATTTCTGGCGGCGTATTTGCCATAGATTCCGCTGCGGAAGGCTGCCGAGATTGTAAATAAAGCCCGCTTGCGTCGTCGCCACATAACCGGCGGCCGGGTTGTAGCGGCTGCTGACACTGGAATTCAAATAATTGAGGTAGGGGCCTGCGGCGTGCTCAATCGTTTGGCTGTCGACATTGGTGTCGTCAGAAATCTCAATCAGTCGGCAAACCGTGCTGCTGTCGGCAATAATCGCCAAGTGGCCTTTGTTTAAGCCGGTGCGCGTATTGGCTTTTTTGCTGGTCGCGGAGGAGGCGATGAAGGTCTGGCTGCTGGACAGGGTGGCGGCGTTGCCGTACAGCGTGATCAGTTGATCGGCGGCCCCATTGGCTCCGTCGATGATCTGCACGGGAGTCAGCGTGAAGCTGAAGTCAGGGTTGGGGCGCGCTGAATCATAGGCGCTCACGGTGCAGCCCAGCACTCCGGCGTTGCCGAATCCGTAGCCCGCTAACTTGATGTCGCGTTCAAGATGGTAAAGCGCAATTGAGCCGCTGACTTGCGCGTCACTGCCCGAGGCGGTTGAGCGTTTGCGTTGATCCCAATTGGCCCAGACTTGAAACATGACGAGAATTCCGAGCAGCCCAATCGCCACCGCGACCAGCAACTCAACCAGCGAAAATCCGAGGGGTTTAAGGCACCGCCGTGGCAGCGAAAAAGTTAGCGTTTTCATGGCGCTTAGTTGATGTAAGCGACAACGCTGTGACGACGGGTGCGCTTGTCATTGGCCGCTTGCCAGCATACGGTAAGGGTCACCTTGTTATATTCTGTGGCGCTGGTGTCGATCAAAATCTGTTGCATCGCCGTTGTCGTTCCGGGTAGGCGCGATCCCGGTGTGGTGGTGACGGCAGAGACCCAGTTGGCAACGTCGGCGTTGTTGGATGCTGAGCCAGAAAAGGCGCAGCTTTCGAGGCTTCCGGTGGGTTGATGGGCGTAGGTTAAGAGCGATGTTTGTAAATGGCTTGAACTGCTACGATCAACATTCAAGGTCAAGGTACCCAATAGATCATTAATCAGTTTGGCCGCTTCGATGCGATATTGCGCATCGGATTGAGCCGAAATCGCAGTGGCCTGAAGCGAAATAATCGCCAGTACGCCGATGGAAAAAATGACGATTCCGATCAGCGCTTCTAACAGCAAGAATCCTCGTTGAGTGCGCATAGCCTTTCCTAACAGCCCCGAGTGTCGCCAGCGTTAATCGCTGTCGCGCTGACGGCGGGGTCGCATACGCGGGCCATTCCCCCGACCGAAATGGCGACATTAAGGCAGCGAATTTTTCCACCTGCGGTGACACAGGTTCCCGCAGAGGGATTGGATAACTGGAAACTGGCTGCCGAAGCTAGGTTGGTGGTGCCTAACCCGGAAAAAATCACCGAAGCAGTCGCGGCACCACAGGAGCCGTTGCTTTGCAGTGCGCAAATTTGAACCGGAATGACGGTGTTACTGGTCGATCCGCCCGTCCCTTCTGCACCGTATTTCCCCTCGATAAAGGACGTCAGATCGGCACTGCGAATCATCCAGTTGATACCGGTCGACACGGCGCTGGCCGTCGCCACATAGTCTTCAATCGGCTCGGCGTTGGTGAGCAGAAACTCCACGTTGGCATTGCGGTTAACGGCGGTCGAACGCGCCATTTGCAGTCCGGCAACCAGCATCTGGGCCGCTGTGCGAATCCGGGCATTTTGAATATAGAGCGAATAAGCCGGGAGCGCCAAAGCCGTCAAAATGGCCATGATGACCAAGGATACGGCCAACTCGATCAAGCTAAATCCGCACTCTTTTTTCATCGCTGGCGCGCCTCAGCAGACGCCGCTTTTGCGCACCACCCAGCAGGTGTTGCCACTGCCCGCCCAGCCGGTGCCGACGCCTACTGTGGTTTTACTATTGTCTTGGTAGAGGTCGTAGATGAAGCCGTCCATACTGTTCTGGCCTGTCGCCAATAAGCGGTAGCCGGTGGCAGAAAGGTTGGTGCAGGTGTAGGCAAAATTGTTGGTATCAGCGGGCTTGGGCGCTAAGGTGCCGGCAACACATGCGCCAACGTAGGTGCGGTTATCCTGAAAATACTGCTCCATGCGCACCCGCATATCCGAAAGCGTGGAGGTGGCTTCAGTGATTTTTGCACGCGTGATGTATTCGGTGTAACTAGGAACGGCAATGGCCGCCAAAATTCCGATAATGACGACGACCACCATCAGTTCGATCAGCGTAAAGCCTTGCGGCTGTTTGGGTTGAATTGACTTGATCGACATTGTTGCACTCCTCTTTTTTTGCCAGCATAGTTTATTTTATAG
>CAIWVX010000026.1 GCA_903916205.1 uncultured beta proteobacterium | reverse complement strand
CGTGGCAAGGCAGCGCCGAAGAGGCGCACAATGACATCGACTGGCCGCAGTTGCGCGACTTTTATGCCAAGCGACTTTGGGGTTTTCTTGAAACGGGCAAATTGGTCCCATTTCAAAAAACCAGTGATGCTTTCTTTGCTGAAAACAGCCAAACATTTGACTTTATTTACATCGATGGAGACCACCGGGCAAGTTCGGTTGTCAAGGACGCGATTAACGCTTGGGCGGCTTTAAAGCCCGGTGGCGTTTTGGCGTTTGATGATTACAGCTGGTCGGCTGGCTCGACCCCTGATCAAGATCCAAAGCCGGCCATCGATGCTTTTCTGCTCGCAAAAACAAACGGCTACAACTTGCTCGCGGTAAATAATCAGGTCTGGTTGCGCAAGCACTAGAACCGAGGGGTGCAAGTGAGGGCTTTAGTGTTGCTGGCTAACCATCGAGGTTGAATCACGGATGACTAACTCAGGCTGAAACTCGATTCGCGTGACCTTCCTCTTGCCATCTGTTTGCTCGGCTTCTTGAATCAGCAGCTCGACCGCGCGTGCGCCCATCTCGTGAGTCGGTTGCCTGATTGAAGTGAGTGCCACTATGGCAGTTGCCGCGAAACCAATATCGTCGTAGCCGATTAAACCCAAATCCTGCGGGATGCTGATTTCATCGGTGGTCAGACAGGCCTGCATGATGCCGATGGCGACCAGGTCGTTCGCGGCGAAAATCGCGTCGGGACGATTGGGCTTTGGCCTTCTCAATATCTCCTCGCCAATCTCTCGCCCACTCAAAATTGAGAGACTTCGGCAGGGAATTATTTCTAGAGTGACGTCAGGGTGCTCTGCCGTGCACTTGCTCGCGCCCTTCAAACGGTCGGTCACCTGTTGGATTGAGATTGGCCCGCCTGCGAAAGCCAACTTCTTCTTTCCCGTCTCAATGAGGTGACTGGCAGCGAGGTATCCCCCTGCCACGTCATCTACCGAAACCGAGGAAAAGTTTTTGTCATGAGAGCGTCTGTCAACCAAAACAATTGGGGTGCCTCGTTCACGGGCTTTGATAAATGGCTCAAGATTATCGCTGACCGGAGTCACGAGCACGCCGTGCACTCGTTGTTCCTCGAAAAGGGACAGCATCGCAAGCTCTCGGTTCGAGGTTTCGTCTGAGTTGGCAAGCAGAACACTCATGTTGTGTTCGGCGGCAGCGTCCTCCGCTCCCCTATCCATCGATCTATGGATAAGCACACCCGCTGAAAAGTTAGGCCAAGTGGCAACGCTCATCAGCGATGGAAACTTCAAGTCGGCCAATGGAGCACCCGAAAGCGACTCCGATTGGGTCGAACGGGCCATGACGTTCGGTGGCGGTCTTCCGATTGACCCCACTCATGAAAATGGTTTCAACGACCCAAAAACACTCGCGATTGAGCTCGCCGGAGCCAATGGAGTCACAAACGCTAACGGCCTAGCCAAACTTTATTCGGCGGCTGTGACAGAAACCGACGGAATCCGACTTTTGACTGATGCGGCCATTCGCGCTTCGAGCGTGCCGGCCGCCTTTGGTGAGAACTATTGGCATGAGCCAGCGCCATACGCCAGCCGAGGTTTTGG
>CAIWVX010000025.1 GCA_903916205.1 uncultured beta proteobacterium | reverse complement strand
GCCGCCGATCAGGCCACCACGATTCAGTTTGAAGTAACCCCGGTGGCGACGGTCGCCCCGACGACAGGAACGCCGGTGCCTTCAACCGCGACGGCCCCGGTCGCCGGTGTTGGGACACCCGCCGCCCCGGCGGCCTCGGCGGTGAGCATCAGCGGCACGGCACAGGTCGGACAGACCCTGACGGGCAGCTATACCTACACCGATACTAACAACGATCTCGAAGGCACCTCGACCTTCCGCTGGTTGCGGAATGGCGTGGCGATTAGCGGCGCGACAGCAAAAACCTACACGCTGGTCGTAGCCGATCTAGCCACCACAATTAAGTTTGAAGTGACGCCGGTGGCGACGTTCGCCCCGACAACGGGAATACCAGTCGCTTCAACCGCGACTGTGTCGGTGACGACGCCCGCCGCCCCGAGAGCCTCGGCGGTGAGCATCAGCGGCACGCTACAGGTTGGCCAGACCTTGACCGGTGTCTACACCTACTCCGATACCAACAACGATCTCGAAAGTGGCTCGACCTTCCGCTGGTTGCGTGGTGGCACAGCGATTACGGGTGCAACGAGTCAAACTTACGTGCTGGTCGCGGCCGATGAGGACAACACAATCACGTTTGAAGTGACACCGAAGACAACGGTCACCCCGACGACGGGAACGCCGGTCACTGCTTCAACCGCTTCGCCTATCGTGCCCTCTAGCTATGTGTTCCAAGGTGGATTGACGTGGACGTCGAATAATTTGATTACCCAGCAGCAGTGGAATTCGGCCAACACCTATTGCGCTGGAACAGTGAATGGTCAGACCGGTTGGCGTTTGCCGACTTCGACTGAACTAATCAATCTGCAGAGCTCTGGAGCAATCACCGGAAAGGGTTGGAAGATAAATAACACCTGGTCGTCTACGACGGGCGTTGGGGGCCACTATTACGTCCACTTGGTCAACGGCCGCGCCTCCGTGATCGCCGATACGTACAGCTTCTACGTAACTTGTGTCCGCTAGAGCCTTGGTTTTTAAAATTTGATTTTGGTGTTTATGGGGGCGGTTTTTTACCGCCGGCGTTATGGCGGCAGAAGACACTAAAGCCAAAGAGCGAAAATTCTTGGCGCTCACGGAACCTCGCCAACCTCAACGCCGGTTAGGCGGGTTGCCCAATCCTTTGGGCGGAAGAAGCTGCGTCCAAGATAAATTAAGCTGCAACGCCATTGCCCAGGCCGTCACACCGGCAGCACGGCCTTATCAACCACTCGGCGCAACACAAAGCTGGTATGCACACCATTGACGCCTTGAATGCGGTTGATGCGGTTGAGCAGCAGTTCCTGATAAGCCTCCATGTCCTTGACGATGACTTTGATCTGATAATCGGCGTCTTGCCCAGTGATTAAGAGGCATTCGAGAACTTCTGGAAGGGCGGCGATTTCGTGTTCAAAATGCTCGAAACGTTCAGGCGTATGTTTATCCATAGCGATGTAAACCAGCGCCATCAGGCTGTAGCCCAAGGCTTTGGCCTCCAGCAGGGCGCGGTAACCGGTAATAATCCCGGCTTCTTCAAGGGCGCGAACGCGGCGCAAGCACGGCGAAGGTGAAAGCCCGATGCGATCCGCTAGATCTTGATTGCTGATGCGCCCGTCCTGCTGAAGGCATTGGAGAATCTGTCGGTCAAAGCGGTCAATTTGCATGTTCTTGCCTCTTGTTTTGTGTTGCAGCTTAATAATTGCATAAACTGGTTAGTTTGCGCAATATTATGCCGTTATTTCTTAAAATGGCGCTCAT
>CAIWVX010000024.1 GCA_903916205.1 uncultured beta proteobacterium | reverse complement strand
TCTGCGCTTTCTCTGCGTCTCTGTGCCTCTGTGGTGGATTTTTTAATTTTTCACAGTCACTGATCCTGAGTAGTTACTTTTAATTAATTTAGCGCACCACTTTCCGCCCATGCTGATCTGGTTTGTTACCGCCTATCTCGTGCTTTCCGTGGCGATTGGTTTATACGTGGCGACACGGGTTCATAGTGTCAAGGATTTTGCCGTTGCTGGTCGCTGCTTGCCTTTACCGGTTGTTATGGCCACCGTTTTTGCCACCTGGTTTGGTGCCGAGGCGGTGTTCGGGGTTTCTGCCACTTTCGTTAAGGAGGGTTTGCGCGGGGTCGTGGCAGACCCCTTCGGTTCCAGCCTCTGCTTGGTGATTGCCGGTTTTTTTTATGGCACCAAACTGTATCGGCTCAATGTCTTAACACTGGGCGATTATTTTCGTATGCGGTATAACCGCACGGTCGAGATTTTGACCACGCTCTGCATCGTTACTTCTTATCTGGGTTGGGTTTCAGCGCAAATCAAGGCGCTTGGCTTAGTCTTTAATGTGGTCACCGCCGGGGCCATTTCGCAGTCCGCCGGGATGGTTATTGGAGCCGCCATTGTGCTTACCTACACCACTTTTGGCGGAATGCTCGCGGTGGCTGTGCTTGATTTTGTACAGATGGGGGTGGTCATGGGCGGCATGTTGTTCATTGCCTACCTCGTTTCAGGGATGACGGGCGGTGTCGAAGCGGTGGTTACGCACGCGGCGGTGGCCGGCAAACTCGACTTTTTTCCCGAGGCAGATGCCGCGCAGTGGCTGGCTTTTCTCGGGGCTTGGATCACCATGATGTTAGGCTCGATTCCGCAGCAGGACGTTTTTCAGCGCATCACTTCGGCCAAAAGCGCAAAGGTCGCCATTTATGGCTCATTGCTGGGTGGGTTGATCTACTTTCTGTTTACCTTTGTGCCGATGTTCATTGCCTACTCGGCCACTTTGATCGACCCGGAGCTATTTAACGGCCTGATGCAAAATGACGCCCAGCTCGTCTTGCCGACGTTAGTTTTGCAGCACACGCCGGTATTTGCTCAGGCGATATTTTTTGGTGCGGTGCTGTCGGCCATCATGAGTTGCTCGTCGGCCACCTTGCTGGCCCCTTCGGTGGCTTTTTCTGAAAACATCGTGCGCGGTTTTTTCCCCGGAATCAGTGATCACTTGTTTTTGCGCTTAATGCGCCTGACCATCGTCTGCTTCACCTGCATTGTGCTCGGCTTTGCGCTAATGACCAATGCCTCGATTTTCAAAATGGTTGAAAGCGCCTACAAAATCACCCTAGCGGGAGCCTTTGTGCCGCTGTTCTTTGGGGCCTATTGGTCGCGTGCCAACACCCAAGGGGCGCTGGCGTCGATCATTGGCGGGGTCTTTTCCTGGCTGCTGGCGGAATGGCTCGCGCCTGAATCGCCCATCATTCCGCCGCAACTGATCGGGCTGGCGGTCAGCCTAACCGCCATGCTGATCGGTTCATTGTTGCCACAGCGCATTGGGCGGCCTCAGTCCTATGGCTCGACGCGCTAAAATAGCCGCGACCATTAGCCCATTAGCCGTGATTATCGAGATGCCCTCAGCCAAATCAAGCACCGCAATTGCCAGCGCAAAACACCCCGAAGCGCCGACGACGCGGCTTCCCCGCTATCTGGCGCTGGCGTATACGCTGCTGATCGTCTACGCCAGCTTGCACCCGTTTTCTGGATGGCGCGATCTGGGGCTGTCGCCATTGGCTTTTCTCGAGACGGCTTGGCCACGCTACTGGACGACCTTCGATCTGATTATCAATGCGCTGGTGTATTTGCCGCTCGGGTTTTTACTCACCTTAGCGCTGCGCCACTCACCCCGCTTGTGGAAGGTGGGCTGTTTGGCGGTGCTGTTTGGGACACTGCTCAGTTTTAGTCTTGAGTCCCTGCAAACGTGGTTGCCGTCCCGTGTGGCTTCTAATCTTGATCTGGCTTGCAACGGCTTGGGCACCGCCATCGGTGCCCTGCTGGCTTGCTGGCATGGCGAGCCGCTCTTTAATCGCGTGCTAAAAATTCAGCACAATTTGCTGCCGCCTATTCCACAGGCTGAATTCGGGTTGGTGTTGATTGGCCTGTGGCTGCTGACGCAACTCTCGCCCGAGACGCTGCTTTTTGGCGCGGGCGACCTACGACATTTGCTTGAAATTACCCCGGCCGTACCTTACGCCCCGCCTTCTTTTTTTGCCATTGAAACCGCCATCATCATTTGCAACACGGTGGGCATCGGGCTGATTGCTAGCCTCTTGCTGACGGGTAAATACTCGGCTCAGCGGGTGCTTGGAGTGTTCTTTGCCCTCGCGCTTTTAATCCGCACCCTCGCCGCTGCGATCCTCGTCGACCCGGCACATGCCCTCGCCTGGCTGACACCGGGTGCCGCGCTCGGTTTGATGGTTGGGATTGCGGTCTTGAAGTTACTGCTCTTACTCCCCGCCTCGCCACGCATTGCACTGGCGGGACTCGCCTTGATGGCCGGGACGGTGCTGGTTAACCTCGCGCCGTCCAATCCCTATTCAACGG
>CAIWVX010000023.1 GCA_903916205.1 uncultured beta proteobacterium | reverse complement strand
TCTTACACTTGCCTCCTGTCTCTCCCTCCCTCCTCTGTCGCTCTTGATAGGTCGCGGAACACAAGCACTTTATGAAGGACGACACGACGGGCGACTGCACTAAGGAGCGATTCCTGCTCTCAAGTTTTATACCAAGAAAGAAATCGACGACTGCAAGGCCGCCGGGGTTGAATTCATGGAATTCCCCGTGGCCTATGACGCCCTCACCGTAGTGATTCACCCCAAAAACAATTGGGCCAAATCGATGACGGTCGCCGAGCTAAAAGCCATCTGGGAACCTGCCGCACAAGGCAAAATCACCACGTGGAAACAGGTTAACCCAGCCTGGCCGGATCGTCCGATCAAGCTTTATGGCCCCGGTGCTGATTCGGGAACTTTCGAATACTTTACTGAAGCCATTAACGGTAAGTCAAAAGCCACTCGGGGCGATTTCACCGCGTCTGAAGACGATAATGTGCTGGTTCAGGGCGTCTCGCGTGATGTCGGTGGGTTGGGTTACTTCGGCTTTGCTTACTTTATCGAGAACAAAGACAAGCTGGCGGCCGTTTCAATCGTAGCGGTTCCTGGCCAAGCGGCGGTTGCCCCTTCGTTGGAAAGCGTGATCAATGGCAGTTATCAGCCGCTGGCGCGACCGATTTTCATTTACGTCAATGTGAAGTCAGCGGACAAACCCGAGGTTAAAGAATTCGTCGAGTACTACATGAAGAACGGCGAAAAATTAACCAAGGAAGTGAAGTATGTGTCGCTGCCCGCCAAAGCCTATGCTTACAATATGGAACACTTTAACAAGCGCGCCAAAGGCACCAAGTTTGGCGGTGAGAATAAAGTGGGTATCACCATTGAAGAGTTAATGAAGCTGGAAGCCAAGTAAGTTTTATGCGTCTGCTCCCGGTCTGACCGGGAGCTTTTTAGGCTTGGAAATTAAGCGTGTAGTCGGTAAATTCATACGTAGCACCTGCCGGAAGACTTGATCTCATGTCCCAACCCAGCGAGCGATTAAAGAAAAACTACTTGCGTAACGTCAAAGAGCGAGTGATTGAGGCGCTCCTTTTCTTTGCCGCTTTTATTTCGGTCTTTACCACTACGGCGATTGTCTACATTCTGATCAGCGAGTCTTGGTCATTTTTTCAGCATGTGCCGTTAAGCGATTTTCTCTTTGATACGCAATGGACGCCGCTGTTTGACGATGCGCACTATGGCATCATGGTTTTGCTCTCAGGCACGATCACCAGTTCGATCGTGGCTTTGCTGGTAGCCATCCCGTTAGGCACCATTATTGCCATTTACCTGTCCGAATTCGCCCCTTTCAGCGTCCGTGAAATTGCCAAGCCCTTCCTTGAATTGCTCGGCGGAATTCCGACCATCATCTACGGTTACTTCGCCCTGCTTTTCCTGACGCCCGTGTTGCAAAAAGTGCTGCCCGAATTACCCGGCTTTAACCTACTCTCCGCCGGTATCGTCATGGGAATCATGATCATTCCCTACGTCGCCTCACTTTCTGAAGATGCCATGCGTGCCGTGCCGATGGCCTTGCGTGAAGGGTCTTATGCCACGGGCGCCACCCGCTTACAAACGGCACTTCGGGTGATCGTGCCGTCGGCTATTTCGGGAATCGCCTCAGCTTACATTCTGGGTGTTTCACGCGCGGTTGGTGAAACCATGATTTTGGCGGTTGCCGCCGGGATGCAGCCCAATCTGACGTTTAATCCAACTGAGCCGGGAGCCACCATCACCTCATTTATTGTGCAGGTGGCGCTGGGTGATTTGCCACATGGCAGCCTCGGTTACCAAACAATTTTTGCGGCGGGCTTAACCCTGATGCTACTGACGCTGTTTTTTAATCTAATTGGTTTTTACATGCGCAAGAAATACCGCGAGGTGTATTGAGATGACTCAACAAGAACTACAGGCACTACGCGCCTTGATTGTGGTGCACAAACGCTGGGATTTCATGTTCGGCCTTCTTGGCGTGTTGGCATTGATGCTCGGCCTGATGACCTTTGTCGCCTTATTTGCCGATATGGCGGTCAATGGCTTAGGGCGCATCAGTGTTGATTTTTTGACTTCATTTCCTTCCCGGCGTGCGGCTGATGCCGGGATTCTCTCGGCTTGGGTGGGTTCGGTTCTGGTCATGTTGGTAACGGCTATGGCGGCGGTTCCTTTGGGGGTGGCTGCCGGGGTCTATCTTGAAGAATATGCGGCAAAGAACTGGGTGACCGACATCATCGAGATCAATGTCACCAATCTGGCTGGCGTGCCGTCGATCATCTATGGATTGCTGGCGCTGGGCATGTTCGTTTACACCTTTGGTTTAGGGCAAAGCATTCTTACTGCGGGCCTGACGCTCGCGCTGCTGATTTTGCCCATCGTCATCGTCGCGACCCGTGAGGCCATCCGAGCGATTCCACAGATTATCCGGGAGGGCGCTTATGCGTGTGGCGCAACCACTTGGCAGGTCGTGAGTGACCATATCGTGCCTTATTCGAGTGCCGGAATCCTGACCGGGGTCATTATCGGAATGGCGCGGGCCATTGGCGAAACGGCACCGATTATTACCGTCGGCGCCTTGACCTTCATCGCCTTTCTGCCTACAGCCCCCTTTGCCGGCGACCCGCCGGCGGGCCTTTTCGACTGGTTGTTTGCGCCTTTTACGGTCATGCCCATCCAGATGTTCAACTGGACTTCCCGTCCCGAAGCAGCCTTTCTAAACAACGCCGCCGCTGCCGGATTTATTCTCGTTCTGATGACCTTAACCATGAACGGCCTAGCGATCTGGCTACGTTATCGCTTACGTAAAAATATCAAGTGGTAAGCCACGAAACAAATTCAACGGTGAAACGAATGACAGAGATAACTGCAACCACGCTTGGCGAAAACAGCCCTCCGCTCAAGGCGGAAGCCAGAAACCTGAATTTCTTTTATGGAAATTTCCAGGCGCTGAAAAATATCAATATGCCGATCTACGAAAAAAGAGTGACCTCTCTGATCGGGCCATCGGGTTGCGGCAAGTCGACCTATCTGCGTTGCTTTAATCGGATGCATGACCTCTATCCGGGAAATCGCTACGAAGGCGCGATTGATTTTCATCCTGACCGTACCGATCTGCTTTCGCCGGATGTTGATCCAATCGAAGTGCGGATGCGCATCAGCATGGTCTTCCAGAAGCCGAACCCCTTTCCCAAATCGATTTACGAAAACGTCGCCTATGGATTGCGCGTCCGGGGTGAAAGTGCGCGCTCGGTGATTGACGACAAAGTTGAAGCCGCCTTGCGCAGCGCCGCCCTGTGGGGTGAAGTCAAGGATCGTCTCAAAGAACTCGGAGCCAATTTGTCGGGCGGACAACAACAACGTTTATGCATCGCACGCGCCTTAGCGACCGATCCAGAACTGCTGCTTTTTGATGAGCCGACTTCGGCACTTGACCCCATTGCCACCGCCAGCATCGAAGAATTGATCACCGAGTTAAAAGAGAAAGTGACCATTCTGATCGTCACCCACAACATGCAACAAGCCGCCCGAATATCGCGAAGTCTGCTTCGTTGACCTCTCCAACGGCTTTAAGTTTGTCACCAGAACCTGTGCAAACACGAAAGAAACTGTGAAAATGGACGACGGTCGCGAACTGCCTCTGTTCAAACTTGATACTTCCAGCGAATCTCACCCGTTTTACACCGGCACACAAAAATCTGTGGATACCATGGGTGGACGTGTTGAGCGATTCCGCAACAAGTATGGCAAAACAGCCGCGAAGTAAACTGAACGGCACAGACAAAAGCAGCTTAACCAGCTGCTTTTTTTTGGCATATCAAAAATTGACCAGACGTTATCAATAGGCACGAGTGAAAGCACCTACGCCAGCCATTGTTTCAAGCCAGGCAGTGCTCAGACTGCCTAAATGGTCGTTGCTGATTTTGTGCATTTTGTACGTAT
>CAIWVX010000022.1 GCA_903916205.1 uncultured beta proteobacterium | reverse complement strand
CGATATGATCACGGGATCGAACTCCCACATCAATTTAGGCAGCGGTGCCGTACTCACTATTTCCGGATCATTTATTGATGGGGCCACTGCGACCCAGATTACAAAAAATGGTGACGGAACTTTAGAATTAACGGGTGCTGGTAATACCTACTCAGGCGCCACCACCGTCAATACAGGTACCCTCACTTTTTCTCAAGGTGCGTTAACGGGTTCCTCAACCGCTATCACAGTTAATAACGGTGCTAACTTAATAGCCGTAGATTTAGATGCGCTCGTCAATAACAAACTGGCCCGGATTATCGCCGTGCGTCTTGCTGGCGCCGGCAAAGACCACGACACCTTTATTATTCAAGTGGCCGAAACCAAGCATAAACGCGACTCGCTGGTGGCCGATATTCTTTCGCTAACAATCCCTTTACAGGCGTTCATTCTGGTCTTGGCGGCGGCGATGATCTGGTTTGCGGTAACCTCCAGTTTGCGCACTCTCGATGAGATTGCCGAACGGCTGTCCACCTATGAACCCGAGGGCGTATTGCAATTTGTCGAGGTCAAATACACGCCCTCTGAAGTGCGGCCCTTACTCGACTCGATCAATCGCTTGATTGCCAAACTAGCCGAAGCGCAAAGCACCCAACGTCGTTTTATCGCCAACGCCGCGCATCAACTGCGAACCCCTCTGGCAACGCTTCAGGTTCAAACGGAACGGGCCTTGCGCGAGCCGGATAGGGAGCGTCTTGGGGAGGCGCTTACGCATGTTTTGAAAGCGATTACCCGTTCGCGTCATCTGGTCCACCAGCTATTGACCTTAGCCCGTTCTGACCCGACAGGAGAGCAATTACTGGAGATGACGCAAATTGATCTGGCCGAATTAGCCCGCGACGAGTTGGAGCAATGGGCGGATGCAGCCATCGCCCGAAGCATCGATTTGGGTTATGAAGGGCCAGAAAGTAATGTACTCATCTGGGCCGAACCGCATTTACTACGAGAAATGATCGGAAATTTGGTTGATAATGCGATTCGATATGGTCATTCAGGTGGCGTACTTACCCTCGGACTCACCACCGCGCCCGTCCGCTTAACGGTTTGTGATGACGGGCCGGGCATTCCTGCAGAGGAGCGTATTTTGGTTATGGAGCGTTTCTATCGTCGATCCGGCGCCCCTGGAGAGGGGTGTGGTCTGGGCCTGTCCATTGCCCGCGAAATCGCTATGCGGCATCAAGCAAAACTGATCATTTCAGACAATCCCCGTGGTCGTGGAACCCAAGTTGAAGTGCGGTTTACTGAAGCGACCGACGTTATTGATAAGGAGAAAAAATCATGAAATTAGGTATTCGGGAAAAGATCACCGGGGCGATGCTGATCGGCGCCCTTATTCCGCTGTTGGCGTTCTGGGGCGTGGATTACTACAAATTCAAACAAGAGGCGATTGACACCGTCGAACTTCACCTAACCGCCGTGGCAGAACAACAAGCGGTGCATATTTCCGACCTGCTCGATAGCACTCGGCGCGGCCTTAAAATCATTGCCAGTCAGCCCTTGCTGTCTGATCTTGATGCCGAAACATCACGTCCGCTCACGCGAATATTTGTCAAAAATTTTGAATGGGTTTTGAATGCCTACATCGCCGATACCGACGGCATGGAGTTTGTCCGTAACGACGAAGGCGGCAAGTTAGTCAGCATTGCTGATCGGGAGTATTTCAAAAACGCTTTGCAAGGGAACATCACCTCTCAAATCGCCATTTCAAAATCAAATGGCAAGCCGGTGCTGCTCTCTGGAGCGCCGATTTACAGTCAAGGCTCTTTGCCCAAAGTCGTTGGCGTATTTGGCTTTTCGGCTGAACTGTCGGTCATTTCCAAAACCATTTTAGGTGACAAAATCGGCGAAACGGGATTCTCCTTCTTACTCGATGAGTCGGGTCGCCTAGTGGCTCACCCCAACAAATATAAAACAGACGATGCGGCGGCGGGCAAAGGCGATGATTTCAAGCTGCACCCGGCTTTTATTTCACGCCCTCAATATCCCGTCCAAGGTCAAAATCATAATTTTATGGCCTATACCCACGACGGCAAAGATTGGCTAGGCATCGCCACCACCATGGCCGATGGCTGGACGCTGATTACGCAAATGGAAAGGAGTGAGGCGCTTGAACCTTTAGCTGAATTAAATCAGCGTGCAGCGATCACTCTGTTGCTGTCCATTGTCTTTGTTGGCCTCTTATCCTTCCTCCTTGGTCGAACGTTATCGGCACCGATTATCAATTTAACCCAAATCACCGACAACATCAGTCGCGGCGATTTCGATGAAGACGCTCTGGATAAAATTGGGACGCATGATGAAATCGGGGTGCTAGCAAATTCGGTAAGACGGCTCGCGGTTTCGATTAAAATAGCTATGGAAATGCTCTCGGGGAAACAACCAAAATAATTTGTTGGGACTAACTATGGCTAATGAGACAAAAATTGCTCTGGCTAGAAGCCTGGCATCCTTGTATTCCAAGATAAAGAATGAACCCATCAATGTCGTCACTTTGTTGAACAACCGAAGTGAATACAACCACATTGTTGAAAAAGCGCTGGCCTCAGAAAATGAGGAATTAGTTACGGCGGCCTTGGCTTGCGCTGACGCCGAAGGCTTTTTATGCGCCGTCTATTGGTTCTCAGAACGGGCCACCTCCGAGTCGGAGGGATTGACTAATGCCCAGTGGGCCGCCTTAAAAAACGCGGCCATCAACATCGCGGGCCCCATTGGCGTGCTGGTGGTACATCAGGTAAAAGACGCGGGAACTGCCGTAGATTGGGTTTCCGCCGTCAACCAAATCGCCGATTCGTTGGGTTCAGTGGGAGCAAGATTCAGGGCGGATGCCGAAGCCATCGACAGCGTGACTTGAGGCGGCAACAGCCCCACTCCCCCATTGATCAGCAAGCCTCAAACGCAGGCACCTTCTGCCTGGTGAAAAATAATGCATAAAAATGAAGCTTTCTCCCGCTTCTTGATTGATGGTCTATTGGCCGATCAAGGCTGGACTACAACCGACACCAACGCCGTTCGTTATGAAGTCGTAATGGCCGATGGCCGTCGTGCCGATTATGTCCTTTGCGACCGTCATGGACATTCGCTGGCGGTGATCGAGGCCAAGCGTGATTCGATCAGCCCGACCCACGCCGCCGAACAGGCCAAGGGCTACGCCAAGCAGTTGGGGGTGCCTTATATTTTCCTGAGTAACGGAGCCGAAGTGCTTTTTTGGGAATGGGAACGAGATGCCTATCCCCGCCTAGTAAAAACGTTCTTCAAGCAGGACGATCTGGAGCGCCGCTTGGCGACACACCAACTACGGCGCGACCTCTTGAGCCTTCCCATCGACTTGAAGATTGCCGGACGCGATTACCAGCAAGAGTGTATCCAGACCGTCAGCACCGAAATCAAGCAGGGACGGCGAAAATTGCTCATCGAAATGGCCACCGGCACCGGCAAGACCCGCACCGCTGCCGCGCTCATCAAACGGCTGTTCGAAGCCAGCGCCATTACTCGCGTGCTGTTTCTGGTGGACCGCATTCCTTTGGCAAAACAGACCGAAGAAGCCTTTGCCGAACACCTGCCGGACTATCCCGCCTATGTGCTGCGTAACGGGCGACGGTTTCAGGACGAAAAACGCATCACCATCACCACCTTACAAAGCATGATCAACGTCTATGGCGACTATTCCTCCGGTTACTTTGACCTGATCATTTCCGATGAATGCCACCGTAGCATCTACAGCCAGTGGAGCGGTGTGCTCAAATATTTCGACGGCGTGCAGATCGGCCTCACCGCCACACCCTGCGTCGCAAGTCAGGATGTTCTTGATGAAGCCGATCAAGCGGACGAAAAAGATAAGCGCCTCGTTCGCGACACCTTGCGCTTCTTCGAAGTCGATAAGCCCACCTTCTCTTACAAACTAAAGGACGCCATCCGCGATGGCACGCTGGCCCCCTATCAGGTCTATCGGGCCAAGACCGTAAAGACAGCGGACGAAGGCGGGTTTCCGGTCAAAAAATCTGATCTCGACTGGTCCGCCATGAGTACCGAAACCCGAGCCGAGTTCGAGTTGCTGTTTGCCGATACCGAGACGATCATTGTCGATCCGTCGGCCTTAGAGCGCCGGTTTACCATTCCCGAACGCAACCGGGCCATCGTTCGCGAATTTCGCGACGTGCTTGACAAGGGGTTTACCGACCACAAGGGCGTTTTACGAAAGCCACTGATCGGCAAAACCATCGTTTTTGCCGTCAATAAAAAACATGCCGAAACGCTGGCGCAATTATTCGACACCGAATTTGCCGACAAGAAACCCTCGCCCGATATTCGTTTTGCCGATTACGTTGTTTCCGGTACCGGGCCAGACGATTCC
Source organism: uncultured beta proteobacterium (assembly GCA_903916205.1). Lineage (GTDB taxonomy): Bacteria > Pseudomonadota > Gammaproteobacteria > Burkholderiales > Rhodocyclaceae > Propionivibrio. Next base: position 5,380 of record CAIWVX010000022.1, on the reverse strand, counting down.
TCGGATGCCACGACGAAAATCCGCCGCTTCAAAAAAGAGCTGTTCCCGCAAATTATCGTTTCGGTCAATATGCTCGACACCGGCTTTGACTGCCCGGAAGTCTGTAATCTTATCTTTGCCCGCTTCACTCGTTCTTCCATCCTGTATCAGCAAATGCGTGGCCGGGGTACGCGAAAAACCAGCAAAAAACCAATTTTCACGATGTTCGATTTTGTCGGCGTCTGCGACTACCACGGCGATGAAGACACCTTGGGCGGTGGCGGTTTAGTCGTAGACTCAAAAAAGAAAAAGCACTATCAACCCCGGCGGCTTTTATCACTGGACATCGACGACCACATTGATCCGACCACCCGCGAATGGATCAGCATCGACGAAAACGGCAACATGCTGTTCCCCGAAGCCTCCGAACAGAAAGCCACGGCTTTGGGGATTCAATACGAAGCATGGCGGCTGGCGCAATTCCATCTCAATGCCGAACAAGACCGCTGGTTGCGGATTCTCGGCAGCCAGATTCGCGCCAATGCCGACACCCTCGACGCCGTCACCCCCGAGCACTTCGCCTATTTCCACACGTTTTCGCAAATGGGTGGCCTGAATGAAGCGCAGCGCGTCTTTGGCGGAGTCGATAATCTGCACACCTTGCTCGACAGTCTGAACGCCAGCTTGTTCGACCCGCCCGATTCAGTATCGAGCGACGCTTCACCGCCCCGCCGCACAGACACTCCCGCCCACTAAAAACGAGAACCTAGCCCCATGCCCTTGACCCCCGATATGCGCCGGTCGATTGACCAGATTCGTGATTACCTTTTCGGTGGCGGCTACCCCGATCCCGTAAGCAACGCCGAGCAGCTTTCCTTCCTTTTCTTTTTCTACCTCGTCGAAGGCATCGACGCCGAAAATACGATGAAGGCCAAGGTCATGAAACAGCCTTATACCAGCCTGTTTGCCGGTGACTGGCCGATCAGAAATCCACTCAATGCCGAGCCGGGGCAAACGACCGCCGTTGCCACCATCCCGCGTAAGCGTTTCTGCTGGTCAATCTGGGCCAAAGGCTTATCCGGCGAGGCGCTGGTGCGTTTCTTGCGCGACGAAGTTTTTGCCTTCTTTGCCGAAATGGGCGAAGCCGCCGCCCACAACTTTATGGAAGGCGCACGACTGGCGATCATCGATCCCACCGTACTCACCCAAGTCGTCAATCTCGTGGATAGTTTGCGACTGGATGCGGCCGATTCAGACACCAAGGGCGATTTGTTTGAACACGTCCTGCGGCAAATTCGACAGGCGGGTGAATTGGGGCAATTCCGCACGCCGCGCCATGTCATCCGCAGCATTGTAGAAATCATCAACCCCAAGGTCGGCGAAACCATCTACGACCCCGCCGCCGGAACAGCGGGCTTTCTGGTGGCGGCTTACAACCATATCCGCCTCGCCAATTCGTCACCGAGCGCCATTAACGAGGTGGAACTCGACGGCAAAACGCACAAGCGCGGCTTGGGTGACCAATTTTCTGCCGCTCAGACCTCGGCCCTGCAATCAGCCACTTTTTACGGCAACGACGTTGATCCAAAAATGGTCCGCCTAGCGACCATGAACCTGACCCTTCGCGGTTTGGCAAATGTCCGGGTACGCTTGCGCAACGTGTTGACCACCCATCTCGACAACGAAAAGAAAGCACAGCTTGGCTTACCCAAAGAAGGCTTCCACGTCGTTCTGGCCAATCCGCCGTTTGCCGGTCGGGTGGATAAAGACCGCGTGGTCGATGAAGTGAAAGTCGGCAGCAGCACAGCGACCGAATTGCTGTTTCTCAAATACATGATGGACAACCTGCGCGTCGGTGATCCGCGCACTGGCGCGGGGGGTGGCCGCTGCGGCGTCATCGTACCCGAAGGTGTGCTCTTCGGTTCGACCGGCGCACACAAAGAACTACGGCGGCAACTGATCGAAAACAACCGGGTTGAAGCGGTGTTGTCGCTGCCCGGTGGCGTGTTCCAGCCATATTCCGGGGTAAAAACCTCCGTGCTATTTTTCCGCCAAGGTGGCCGCACCCAAAACGTGTTGTTCCTGCACGCCGACAACGACGGCTACAAACTCGACGCCAACCACGACACCCCGATTGACGCCGACGATCTGCCCGGTTTAGTGGCGGCCTATCAGCAGCGGGACGCTAATCTGGACACCTGGCAGGCACGCGATCCCGCCGCCGAATGGAAGGCCCAATGGTGGTTTGCCGATGCGGAAGCGGTGCGTGCCAATGACTTTAATCTCTCCGCTGGACGCTATCGGCCCATGAGCCAGACGCCTGTAGAGCATCGTGATCCACTGGTGTTGCTGGATGAACTGGCGGCAATTGAGGCGGAGATTATTGACGAAGTTGAGGCGTTACGTTCTGTGCTGGCGGAGCAGGCTGCATGAGTAAGTGGCGCACAGCACGATTGGAAGATATTGCCCAAGTTTTGGGAGGAGGCACGCCATCGCGAACCGAACAAAGTTATTTTGGTGGTGGAATCGCTTGGGCAACTCCAACGGACATCACTAAACTCGATCAACTTTACATTGGCAAGACCAAGGAAACAATTTCTGAGGAAGGACTACACAACAGTTCCACGAAGCTGATGCCGGCAGGTTCGGTGTTGCTAACAAGCAGGGCCACGATTGGTTTTACAGCAATAGCCACGGTTCCGATGTGCACCAATCAAGGTTTTATCAACTTCATTTGTGGAACTGATCTCGTTCCCGAATATCTTGCATACTGGCTTCGCACCCAGCGAGACAAGATGATTCAGCATGCTGGCGGAACCACCTTTAAGGAAATAGGGCGAGGAGCACTTCGGAAATTCGAAATTCTTGTTCCGCCACTACCCAAGCAGCGCCGCATCGTTGATTTCCTTTCCCGTGCCGAGGGCATCGTTCGCTTGCGGCGGGAGGCCGAGAAAAAAGCCGCCGAACTCATTCCAGCACTTTTTCTGGATAGCTTCGGCGACCCAGCGACGAATCCGAAGGGGTGGCCGCTAGCATTGCTCCCCGAAGTCTTATCGCGCCCGTTCAAGAACGGTTTATATCTCCAAAAAGATAAATACACACCCGACGGCTCTGGGCTAGGTGTGGAAATGGTTCATATGTCAGACGCCTTCTACGGGGAGGTAAAGCGAGGCCAATTGCGCCGAGTTCTCGCGGACGAAAAGCAGATACAAGATTACGGCCTGACAAGCACTGACCTACTGGTGGCAAGGCGTTCGTTGAACTTCGATGGTGCAGCAAAACTGTGCGGAATTCCAGAGTCAGAGCAAGCACTTTTGTTTGAGTCGTCCTTCATTCGACTAACGCCAAAACTTGACACCGTAAGAACCGAATATCTGCTCCATTATCTGAATAACGAGAGGACACGAAAGGCTTACGTATTGAGTCGAATATCGGGGATCACGATTTCTGGCATCAATCAGGCTGCCATGAATCAAATCCCTGTATTACTGCCTCCTATGCAAGTTCAAGACAACTTTGCTGCTAAGGTCAGTGATGTTCAATCAATCCAATCCCAACAATCCGCCGCAACCGCCAAAGCCCAAGCCACCTTCGACGCCTTGCTGGCGCACAGTTTTCAAACCCCTTGACGCGCAATACCTAATTGGGCACTTTCAGCCTACAGGCACTTTCTACACAAGCCGACACTCCGAGAGAACGGCGCACACCGACGATCAATTAAATAAAAAGCGTAACGACTCAGGTGCTCATTAACCCCGTCATTTGCCCACCCCTTGCGTACAAGGGTGTGAAACGCGAAGCGTTGCGCACCGTTCATTTTGAGCGTCCGCGTGCGCAACAAGTTGCTCACCCTACGGGTTGAAATCTTTGTTTTTATACAAAATGATCTACCTGAGTAGTTACTAAAAAGCAACGACTCAGATTCTCATCGCCCCGTCCCGTGAAGCGGTTTCGCTTGAATCCTCCAGTGTCCAAACGTGATCTGCCATACCGGCTTCGGCACAGATTGCTGAATTGATTTATTGACGGCCTTGTTTTTTGTAGCCACATCAAACGAGGAGTACCTTATGACTAACACCGCAGACACTTTAGGTCGTTCCCGCATCGACACCGAAACCAAAGACCGGGCCGCCGCCGGGTTACAGACGATGGGCTGACGATTTCGGATGTGCTGCGCATTGTCCTTCACCGCCTAGCTAACGATCAGGCTTCCCCCTTGAGCTTAAAACCCGCACGGCGTTGGCCGAACGAGCAAGCGCCACCTGCCGCGTGCTCACAGTGCGGCCGAGTTGATGAACACGCTTCATGCGAACGATTGAATGGACGACAACATTCCGGGCCTTTCCCCAAGGCCGATAACGAAGCTAATTGCAACGAATGAGCGTTAAAAATTGCTCTTTACTAGTGCAATTCATTACCTTAGACTAGTGCAATGCTAGGTAAAAATGAGCTTCTCGCGCAATCTCTCGCTGTGCTTGCGAACCTCCAAAAGGCGGGTAAGCACGTTGTCAGGAGCAAAGATTTAGCTCGTATGGATCGCCAACGTCTGCAACGTTCTGGGTTTATTCAGGAGATTCTCCGAGGCTGGTATTTACCTTCCAGGCCAGATGAGCCAGCGGGTAGCTCGTCGGCTTGGTTTGCAGGGATGCGTGAATTTATTGCGGGCTACTGCAATGAGCGATTCGGCACCGAGTGGCATATCAGCCCTGACCAGTCGCTGATGCTTCTGAGCGGTGAACGTACTTTGCCTAAACAAGTGCAAGTCTGGACGCCGAAGGCCAACAACCAGCCGTTGCTGTTGCCGCATGGCTACTCACTTTTTTTGTACCGCGCCCCAGAAGCAAGCATGTGTGATTCAGCGATCTTCGCGGAGGCTGGAAACCTGCGTTTGGCAACCCTTCCATCGGCGCTGATGACCGTGGGCCCTTCCTTTTTCATTAAGCAAGCCATGGCGGCCCGTATTGCGCTGAACAGTCTGGAGGACGTATCTACACTGCTGCGACCTTTGCTGGATGGTGGTCGTGTGCATATTGCCGGACGCCTTGCCGGCGCCATGCGCGCCCTTGGACGTGACCGTGATGCCATTGAAATCGTGAAAGCCATGCAGTCCGCTGCAATGACGGTACAGGAGAACAATCCCTTCGCCTGCGAGAGGCCTCTGCGCCCCGCAGGACGGCCAGAATCACCCTACATTCAGCGTATCCGCCTGATGTGGGAAGAGATGCGTCAAGCGGTCATCGACGAGTTTCCTGAGCCAAACCCTTTACCCCTTCCGGTGCAAACTACGCTTGCTCAAGTCGAGGAACGATACGTCACCGATGCCTACCACTCGCTGTCCATTGAAGGTTATCGCGTCACAGCGGAACTCATCGAGAAGGTGCGTAGTGGCACATGGCAGCCT
>CAIWVX010000021.1 GCA_903916205.1 uncultured beta proteobacterium | reverse complement strand
TCTACCCCTCTGGCATCAAGTTATCCGCGAACGCCGTGCGACCTTTTCGTGCCGTATTAACCTACCCCGACCGTCGGCGAAAACGTCTCTGCACGGGCTATGGCTTGCCGGCGACTATGTCTGTGCCGAGTATCCGGCAACACTTGAAGGGGCGATTCGCAGCGGCATTACAGCGGCAACTGAGCTGCTCAAGCACAAACCAATCGGCGGGGCTTGAGGCATCCATCGGCATCCATCTCACCGAGGCCAAGTAAGCGAATCGGGTCATAAACACGGCATTTGCCCGGCATCACCCTCGACTCAGGTACGACAACCACGGGGTTGCCATGACTAAAGTACTGCGCCAACTTTTCATCAAGACGCACTATCGGCAAGGTTTGCAACAAAGAATCCGGGGCTTGCAAACACGCGGCACGATCGTCTTCCGCCAGAGCATTCAAGTGATCCAGCGTGACAGCATCAGCACTACGCAAAGTACCCACAGCCGTCCGTCGCAACGCCGTCAGATGTGCGCCGCAAGCCAGTCGACGACCCAGATCTTCGGCCAGTGTACGGATATAAGTACCCTTGCTACACGAAATGCGCAAACGACAGCGATCACCCGAGAAATCAAGAAGCTGTAAGGCGTGGATAGTCACTTCACGCGGCTGGCGTTCGACTTCTAGGCCTTGCCTGGCGAGTTCATAAAGCGGTTTACCGTCGCGTTTAAGTGCCGAATACATGGGTGGAATCTGACTAATTCGACCTCTAAAATGCGTTAGCGCCTGATCGAGTTCAAGAGCTGAAAACGCCACTGGCTTGCGCTCCACGACTTCGCCTTCAGCGTCGCCCGTATCGGTTGTCACGCCAAAGAGCACCTCGGTTTCATAGGTTTTGTCTGCGTCAAGGAGGTCGGCAGAAAACTTGGTGGCTTCACCAAAACACAAGGGAAGCAGACCCGTAGCCAAGGGGTCCAGTGTTCCAGTATGGCCGGCTTTGGCGGCAGAAAAAAGTCTACGCGCACATTGCAAGGCCGAATTCGAGGTCATGCCAGAGGGTTTGTCGAGTAACAAGACGCCGTCAATGCGTTTCCAAACTTTTTTGCTTCTGCTTTGAATGATCAAGATCAGTTTTCTGGCGTAGGTTCGGATGTGCCAGAAAAATCCGCAGACGATGAAACGGCCAGTGCTTCTTGAATCAGCTTAGTGAGATCAGCGCCGCGTTCGAGCGAGTGATCAAACACGAAATGCAGTTGTGGCGTCGTGTGGATGCGAATACGCTTGCCGAGTTCACGACGCAAAAAGCCTGACGAGCGCTGCAAGCCCGTCATGATTTCTTCGAGATGCTCACTGCCGGTCATCGAACTAAAGAAAACCTTGGCATGGGCATAATCCGCCGTCACTTCAACGTCAGTGATACTGATCATGCCAACCCGAGGGTCTTTAAGTTCGCTACGAAGTAGATCCGCCAACTCACGGCGTATCTGTTCGGAGACCCGTTCTTTACGAGAGAAACTTTTTTTGACAGCCATTAAAGCGTCCGGGCAATTTCCGTCACATCGTATATTTCGAGCTGGTCGCCTTCTTCGTAATTATTGAAGTTTTTCAACGAAATACCGCACTCGAAGCCCGAACGTATTTCCTTAACGTCATCCTTGAAGCGTTTGAGTGACTCAAACTCACCGTCCCAAATCACCACATTGTCACGCAATAAACGCGCACGTGAAGAGCGTTTAACCAGACCTTCGAGCACGTAACAGCCGGCAATCGTACCGATCTTGGTGGCCCGGAAGACCTGACGAATCTCGACCAGACCGGTAACCTCTTCGCGCTTTTCTGGCGACAACATGCCAGAGAGCGCCGCTTTCACTTCATCCACCGCATCGTAAATGATGTTGTAGTAGCGAATATCGACACCGACACTCTCCGCCGCTTTGCGGGCACCGGCATCGGCACGGGTATTGAAACCGATGATGACGGCCTTCGACGCTTGAGCCAGATGCACATCCGATTCGCTGATGGCACCAACGGCGCTGTGAATAACATTGACTTTGACTTCGGTCGTCGAAAGTTTCTGCAATGACTGCACCAGAGCTTCTTGTGAACCCTGCACATCGGCCTTAATAATCAGCGGCAGCATTTTGACTTCAGCTTCCGTCATTTGATCGAGGATCGTCTCAAGATTCGCGGCCTGCTTCTTGGCCAGCTTAACGTCGCGGAACTTGCCTTGACGGAACAATGCAATTTCACGCGCCTTGCGTTCGTCAATCAGCACCACCGCCTCTTGTCCCGCTGCGGGCACATCAGAAAGCCCCAGGATTTCAACAGGAATCGACGGGCCGGCTTCTTTGATCGACTTACCATTTTCGTCATGCATGGCACGAATACGGCCAAAGACTTGGCCCGCAAGGAGAACATCGCCTTGACGCAAGGTGCCCGATTGAACCAGCAGCGTAGCCACAGGGCCGCGCCCTTTATCGAGTCGGGCTTCAATGATCAGCCCTTTTGCGGGCGATGCTTTGGGGGCTTTGAGTTCTAAAATTTCAGCTTGCAACAGCACGTTTTCAAGCAATTCGTCGATGCCGATACCGGTCTTAGCCGATACCGAAACGAAAGACGCATCGCCGCCGTATTCTTCTGGAATCACTTGCTCGGTAACCAGTTCCTGTTTGACACGTTCAGGATTGGCATCCGGCTTATCAATTTTATTGATGGCCACAATAATAGGCACGCCAGCCGCTTTGGCGTGATGAATCGCTTCACGCGTTTGCGGCATCACCCCATCATCTGCCGCGACAACCAGAATCACCAAGTCGGTCGCTTTAGCCCCGCGAGCACGCATGGCCGTGAAGGCTTCGTGACCCGGTGTATCAAGGAAGGTCACCATGCCGCGATCCGTTTCGACGTGATAAGCCCCAATATGCTGTGTAATCCCGCCCGCTTCGCCTGAAGCCACTCGAGTACGGCGAATGTGGTCAAGTAACGAGGTCTTGCCGTGGTCAACGTGCCCCATGACGGTCACCACCGGAGCGCGTGGCTCAAGCGGCACATCTTTATGTATTGCATCGTCAATGAACGCATCAGGATCATCAAGCTTAGCCGCAAAGGCCTTGTGCCCCATTTCCTCGACGATGATCATCGCCGTTTCTTGGTCGAGCACCTGATTGATAGTGACCATCGAACCCATTTTCATCAGCGTCTTGATCACTTCGGTGGCTTTGACCGCCATTTTGTGTGCAAGATCAGAAACCGAGATGGTCTCTGGAATATGTACATCATGAACGACGGCTTCCGTCGGGGCTTGGAAGGAATGCGCTTCCTCGTTCTCTTCGCTGCGATGGTTACGCTTGCCGTGCTTACCTTCACGCCAGCCGGTCGTTCCAATAGCCCCGCGAGTCTTTAGGCCCGGGCGCTTGTTGGCCCCTTCATTTTTCCATTGACCTTTTTTGTCAGCGGGCTTTTTGTCTGCCGAATTACCCGGCTTAGCGGCTGGTTTATGTATTGTTTTGTCTTCGGCAGGCGTATCACTGGCCGATTGTGCCGCAACCTTTTTCGCCGCCTCCGCCACTCGCGCTGCAACCGCTTTTTCTTCGGCGTCAATTTTCAGACGGGCTAAATCGGCAACACGTTGTTGCTTCTGCAAAAACTCGGCTTCTTGGTGTGCGCGTAGCGCTGAATTACGGCGATCTTCTTCGGCACGCAGCTTCTGCTGCTCTTCGCCAATGATCGAAGCCCGAGTCACTACTTTTTTGACACCCGTCTTAACTTCGCCAGCCACTTCAGTTTTAGTTTTAGTCTTGCCTTTAGCGTGAGTAGGCGCGGGAGCCGATTTTTTTGCGACTTCAGCGACAGGGGCCACAATGGGGACGACGACCGATGGAACGATCACTTCAGAAACGGGATTAGCTGGCACTTCGGGAACGACGACGACCTTTGGCTCAACCACTGCTGGCGTCACTACCGGCTCGATCTGAGCAAGCGGCACAGGTGGTATAGATGGTATAGGTGGGATAGGTTGCACAGGCGGCACGCTAAGTTCTCCCGGACGACTCTCCGGGGCATCACGCCTAACCAAAACGCGCTTTTTGCGCACTTCGACCTGAACCGTATGTGACTTGCCATGAGAATCTTGCGATCGAATCTCGCTGGTTTCCTTGCGCATTAAGGTGATTTTGGTTTTCGCCTCGGCGGGGCCGTGCGAGCGACGCAGAAACTCAAGTAGCTTCGACTTATCTTGTTCGCTCAGAATGTCATCCACCTTGACCTTGTTCACACCGGCTTTTTGCAACTGTTCGAGCAAGGCGCCTGCCGGCATTTTCAGATCAACAGCAAATTGGGCAACACTTATTTGCGCCATACGAAATCCTCTTTTCTACTTACTCGAACCAGTGCGCACGCGCCGTGGTGATAAGTTGTTTGGCTCGATCAGTATCGATACCGGTCATTTCAGTGAGTTCGTCGACAGCCAGATCTGCAAAATCGTCGAGAGTTTTGATGCCGCTGCTTGATAACTTGCCTGCCAAAGGCTTATCCATCCCTGCAAGCCCCAACAGATCTGCCGCCACATCGCCGATCTGTTCTTCGGTCACGATGGCTTCAGTCAACAAAATATTTCGGGCTCTGTCACGCAATTCCTGAACCGTAGCCTCGTCAAACGACTCAATTTCAAGCATTTCATGAAGCGGCACATAAGCCACTTCTTCCAACGTTGAAAAGCCTTCACTGATTAAAATATTAGCGACTTCTTCGTCAACATCGAGTTTTTCCATCAGCAAAACACGTATGGCGGCTGATTCCGCTTCAACTCGCGTTTGCGATTCTTCTTCGGTCATCAGATTGATCGTCCAGCCGGTCATCTCGGAGGCTAGGCGAACATTCTGCCCCCCTCGGCCAATAGCCATAGCCAGATTTTCTTCGTCTACCACAACATCCATACAATGGCGGTCTTCATCAACCACCACCGAAATCACATCGGCCGGGGCTAACGCACCAACGACAAATTGCGCTGGATCGGCTGACCACAACACGATATCAACGCGTTCGCCTGCCAGTTCATTGGTTACCGCCGTAACACGCATACCGCGCATCCCAACGCAAGTTCCAATGGGATCGACGCGCTGGTCATTCGATTTGACGGCGATTTTTGCACGCATACCGGGATCGCGAGCGGCGGCTTTAATTTCCAATAAACCATCATCGACTTCGGGAACTTCCATTTCGAACAGCTTGATAATGAACTCAGGTGCCGTGCGCGAAAGAATGATTTGCGGGCCGCGTGCCGAACGTTCAACACGCAGCAAAAAGGCCTTGACGCGATCGCCTATACGTAAGTTTTCACGCGGAATCATCTGATCACGCGGTAGCACCGCCTCGATTTTTCCCGCTTCGACAATAGCGTTGCCACGCTCCATGCGCTTAATCGTCCCCGTGACCAGATGCTCTTTGCGCTCAAGGAAATCGTTGAGAATCTGTTCACGTTCGGCATCGCGGATTTTTTGCAAAATCACTTGTTTTGCAGCCTGAGCACCAATTCGACCAAAGTCAATCGGCTCAAGCGACTCTTCAAGGAAATCGCCGAGTTCAACTTCGGGATCCTGTTTCTGCGCTTCGGACATCGGGATATGTTGCGCCTCATGAAGAAAATCTTCGTCGGCCACAATCTCCCATCGACGGAACGTCTCAAAATCACCTGTATCACGATCAACAACAACACGCACATCGGCTTCGTCGTGGACGCGTTTTTTTGTCGCCGAAGCGAGCGCCAGTTCAAGTGCTCCGAAGACAATGTCTTTCGTTACATTTTTTTCGCGAGCCAACACATCGACCAGCAGTAAAATTTCGCGGCTCATACTTTCACATCCCCTCATCCAGCATAAACATCACTTGTCGAACTTCGGAACCAGCCGGGCCTTGTCGACGTTGCTCAAGTCCAGTTCCACTTCGCCCGTTTCAAGCATTAGGCGTAATTTTCCGTCCTGCACAGATTGCAGAACACCATTAAAATTGCGCCGACCCGCCATCGGCAGTCGGAGCTTCAGATTGATTTCAGACCCACAAAAACGCTCGAAATCCGCAACTTTCTTGAGTGCCCGATCCATCCCGGGAGAAGAAACTTCAAGACGATCATAATCAACATTTTCGACCATCATTAAACGCGATAACTGATGGCTAACCAATGCACAATCTTCAACATCGATGCCCCCTAGCTTATCGAGTTTGTCAATGAACAGGCGCAACACACGCCCCCTTGGGCTAAGCTCAAGGTCGACCAACTCGTAACCGAGGCCGGTCACTGTTTTTTCAATGAGTTCGTGCAAATTTATAGCCACAAATAAAAAATGGGCAAAAAGCCCATCCCCGTGTAAATGCCCCCGAAGGGGCGAGCGAAAAACCGTTGAATTCTACCCCTATTTTGCCAGAGCGTAAACGTTTTCAGACCATGATCAATCTATCCTAAAAGCATGAGCCGTCTCATTCCGTTTCTAATTCAATAATCCACTTCCAAGCGACGACAGACCGAACCAAATGAACAACCCCGCAGCAAGCCGCGAGAAAGCATACCCAAGAGATTCAATATTAACCACAGAGCAAAGCTTACCTCAGAATTGCTAATGAACTACTCGGGCAGAATCTAAACCGCCGACAATTAATTCTCGGCGGGCAACGTTGGCACGCTCTGTTGATAGCTCCCAATTGGTATAACCTGTTTCGCCGTTACCATATTTAGTAGCGTCAGTATGACCTTCAATCCTGACTGGACTAGGCATCTCTTGCAATGATTTACCAATGATGCGTAAAAGTCTTCTTG
>CAIWVX010000020.1 GCA_903916205.1 uncultured beta proteobacterium | reverse complement strand
GTTCGGCTAAAAAATCAGCATTTTTGTGGGATATATCGAGGTAGACACAATCAAGACCACGCTTTTTCATTTCAAAATCAATGGCTCTGGCCACCACATCGCGTGGCGCAAGTTCAGCACGCGAGTCGTGCTCGAGCATGAAGCGAGTGCCATCAGGCAGACGAAGGATTCCACCTTCTCCGCGCACGGCTTCGGAAATAAGGAATGATTTTGCCTGCGGGTGATAAAGGCAGGTCGGATGAAACTGGATGAACTCCATGTTGGCCACCTTGCATCCGGCACGCCAAGCCATCGCAATGCCATCCCCTGTCGACGTGTCGGGATTCGTCGTATAGAGATAGACCTTGCCTGCGCCACCTGTTGCAATAACAGTGTGAGGAGCGCTTAGGGTAATCACTTCACCGCTTTCACTATCGAGAGCATAGGCACCATAACAGCGATTTTCTGATAATCCAAGTTTGCCCCCGGTAATCAGATCAATGGCAATGTGTTGCTCAAGTACAGTGATATTGGGATGTTGGCGGACTTTGGGTGTCAGCGTATTTTGAACTGAAAGTCCTGTCGCATCAGCCACATGAATAACACGACGAGCACTGTGTCCACCTTCTTGTGTAAGGTGATAGCCCAAATCGTCACGGGTAAATGGAACGCCCTGATCAATTAACCAATCAATCGCATGGCGTCCGTTCTCGACAACAAAACGTGTTGTTTCAGGGTCATTGAGAAAAGCCCCTGCTGTGATCGTGTCGCGAATGTGTGCTTCTATCGAATCTTGGCTATCCAGTACGGCCGCAATGCCCCCTTGAGCCCAACTGGAAGCACTATCTTCCAGATTGCGTTTGCTGATCAAGCCAACTTTGCAGGTTTGTGCTAAACGGAGGGCGGCCGACTGGCCGGCAAGACCGCTACCAACAACAAGAACATCAAAGAAAATTGTCACGTTGCAACCCTTGAAACGAGTGAGATCACTATACCATGAGGTCTTCAGACAGCTCTTTAGTTTTAAGGTACAAGAGCGCTTTGAATGCAGGCCATACCGAAAAGTTCATGCATTCTCACTACGCCTACTTCGCTGTTGCGTTATACTCTAAAAAATTACAACACCGTGTCTGACAGGAAATCATACAGAGCATGAACGAACGCGAAATTGACCAAGTTTTGGTTGAGCGTGCGCAGGGCGGCGACAAGCAGGCTTTTGAGCAGCTGGTTGAAAAGTACCAACGTAAACTCGGAAGATTGTTGTCGCGCTTTGTCCGTGACCACGCCGAGGTTGAAGACGTTTCTCAAGAGGCTTTTATAAAGGCATACCGAGCCTTGCCGTCTTTCCGTGGTGAAAGCGCGTTTTATACTTGGTTATACAGAATTGGCATCAACACGGCAAAAAATTATCTAGTTGCCAAAGGACGACGGGCTCCAACTTCGACTGATTTCGATGCTGACGAGGCCGAAACGTTTGACGACGCCGATCAATTGCGTGACATCAATACCCCTGAACGTTTATTGCACTCAAAGCAAATTGGACAGACTGTTAATGCGGCGATGGAAGCGCTACCTGAAGAGTTGCGCAATGCAATTGTTCTGCGTGAAATTGAGGGTTTGAGCTACGAAGAAATTGCGGTGGAAATGCGCTGTCCGATTGGTACTGTTCGATCACGAATTTTCCGGGCTCGCGAGGCTGTGGCTGAAAAACTTCGCCCACTGCTTGATACCGCACCCGACCATCGTTGGTAGAGATATCGCCTGTGTCAAAATCACTGTTTACAACCACAGAGAGTTTATTTCAAGTATGTCAATGATTGATGCAATGGGGACGGTGACCGCTCTTGAGGGGCAATATGCCCTTGTTCGTATGGCCGAAACAGGGTGCGGACGATGTCATGAAGACGGCGGTTGCGGAGGACATAATCTCGGCAAAATGCTCTGTAGCTCGCCGCAGATTTTTCGTGTATTAAATTCCGGCGACTCATCTGTGGGTGATCATGTCATTATTTCAATTGCCGAAGGCGCTGTTCGGCGTTCGGCCATTCTGGCTTACGGATGGCCATTACTGTCGCTTTTTGCTGGGGCATTTAGCGGATTGATTGTCGCTGATGAAGCGGGGGCAATGGCCGGATCGATGATTGGCTTACTCGGTTCATGGGTGGCTTTGCGTTATTTTCAGCGCCGTAACTCATCTGATTTACGTTTTGAGCCTTACATCAAACATTGATTTTTGTACATATTGCCCCGATATCCTTGACGGAAAATCGGTAGACAACCAACAGGAGACAATGAGTTATGAAACAGACTGTTGCAGCCTTTCTTTGCATATTATTTACCTTTACAGCACAAGCACAAAATAAAGGCTTACCTGACTTCACAGAATTAATTGAGAAACAAGGCCCCGCCGTTGTGAATATCAGTTCAACGCAGGTTGTTCGGAATAATGTACGTGGCGCGCCCCTTTTCCCTTTTGACGAAGATGATCCGATGGCGGATTTTTTTCGACGTTTTATCCCTCGGCAACCCGGAGCGCCAAGCGTTCCGGGCCTTCCGCGTGAATTCGAAAGTCGTTCGCTGGGTTCGGGATTTATCGTTAGTCAGGACGGTTACATTTTGACCAATGCCCACGTCGTTGACGGGGCTGATGAAATTCTAGTTCGCTTGACCGATAAGCGAGAATTCAAGGCTAAAGTCATTGGTGCGGATAAACGGTCGGATATCGCCTTGATCAAAATTGAAGCCAATGCGTTGCCGATGGTAACGTTTGGCGATCCGAACCAACTCAAAGTGGGTGAATGGGTTATTGCCATTGGATCGCCCTTCGGCTTTGACAACAGTGTAACGGCCGGTATTGTCAGCGCCAAGGGACGTTCTTTGCCACAGGAAAATTACGTTCCCTTCATTCAGACCGATGTCGCCGTCAATCCCGGTAACTCAGGCGGCCCGCTATTCAACATGAAAGGGGAGGTGATTGGTATCAACTCGCAAATATACAGTCGTTCAGGCGGCTTTATGGGCATCTCCTTTGCCATTCCCATTGAT
>CAIWVX010000019.1 GCA_903916205.1 uncultured beta proteobacterium | reverse complement strand
CTCGAATCTGCTGGATCATCAGAAGTTGCCGCATCAGGTTCTAAACGCCAAGCAGCACGCGCGGGAAGCCGAAATTATCATCCAGGCCGGACGCCCAGGCATGATCACTATCGCCACTAATATGGCCGGTCGTGGCACCGATATTGTTCTTGGCGGCAGTATCGAAAAAGAGTTAAGCGCAATTCGCGACGATGATTCGCTGGAAAGTTCTGAAAAAGACGCCCGAACCAACGCTTTGAAATCCGAGTGGCTGATCGTACATAACCAAGTGGTAGCGTCCGGTGGCCTGCATATCATTGGCTCCGAACGCCATGAATCGCGGCGAATTGATAATCAGTTGCGTGGACGTTCTGGTCGTCAAGGGGATCCCGGATCGTCGCGTTTTTACCTCGCGCTGGACGATTCCTTGCTGCGTATTTTTGCCGGCGACCGTCTAAAGGCGATTATGGAGCGTCTGAACATGCCGGAGGGTGAAGCCATTGAGCATCCGCTTGTTACGCGCTCGCTGGAGTCGGCGCAACGCAAGGTGGAAGGGCGCAATTTCGATATCCGCAAACAATTGCTTGAGTACGACGACGTAGCCAATGATCAGCGTAAAGTCATTTACTCACAACGTAACGAACTGCTCGAAACAGAAGATATTTCGGAGACCATTACCGCCATGCGGCAAGGCGTGTTGTACAACATCTTTCGGCGTTATGTGCCCGAGGATAGCGTCGAAGAACAGTGGGAATTGCCCGCTTTGGAAAGAGAGTTAGCGGCCGAATTGCTACTCTCGTTGCCGATTGTCGAATGGTTCGAGAATGAACCGACGTTGGGTGATGAAGCGATCGGCCAACGTCTTGTCGAGATGGCCGACGCCGTCTATAACAAAAAACTTGAGCAGGTGGGGGCGGAGAGTTTCCATCCGTTCGAACGTAATATCATGTTGCAAAATCTGGATTCGCACTGGCGCGAGCATTTGGCCGCCTTGGATCATCTACGACAGGGTATTCACCTGCGTGGCTATGCGCAAAAGAACCCTAAGCAGGAATACAAGCGTGAGGCTTTTGAGTTGTTTGAAGCCTTGCTTGATAGTGTGCGCCTTGAAGTGACCCGTCTGCTGATGACCGTTCAGGTGCGAGCCGAGGATGTTGAAGAAACCGTACCGCGCGCTGATGTACTGAATATTCAGTATCATCATGCCAATTACGACGAAGCCTTGGGTGCAGATGACGGTAAGCAAGACACGCCGCAACCTTTGCTGGCCGGGCCAAAAATTGGTCGCAACGATCCGTGCCCCTGTGGTTCGGGTAAAAAATACAAGCAATGCCACGGAAAGTTAAGTTAGAGCTCGCACTTTTGACACAAAAAACACAGAGGCGCAAAGAACGATGAGTTGTGCCTTTGTTATTTTTATGACCCCGTGCCTTCCGTACTCCAAGGGAGTTGCCTACGGAGCCTGTTGATCGAGGTAATTATGCCCGTAAATTATGTCACCCCTGCTCCTCAAGCCCTTTATCCGGTTGCTGGTATTCGACTCGGTCTTGCTGAGGCTGGAATTCGCAAAGCTAACCGGCGTGATCTGACCTTGCTAGCGCTTGATCCGGGGTGTTCGGTGGCTGGTGTATTCACACAAAACCGCTTCTGTGCGGCACCCGTTCAATTGTGTCGTAGCCATCTCGAATCAGGGAGCGGTATTCGGGCATTGGTTATTAATACCGGGGTAGCCAATGCCGGAACCGGTGAGCTAGGACTGCAAGTCGCGCAGCAAACCTGCGCGGCGGTCGCTAAGCTGCTCGGTGTTGAAGCGAATCAGGTCTTGCCGTTTTCAACCGGGGTGATCCTTGAACCGCTACCCGTAGATCGCCTAATCGCCGGATTGCCACGTTGTATTGAAGATCTTCAAGCCGACCATTGGCATGCTGCCGCGCACGGCATCATGACCACCGATACGGTGGCAAAGGCTGTTTCACGGAAGCTTGAAATTAATGGCACGCGGGTGACGCTTACCGGCATCAGCAAAGGCGCTGGGATGATCAAGCCCAACATGGCCACCCTGCTCGGCTTTTTGGCTACTGACGCGGGTATCCCTGAGTCACTGCTAAAGCAATGGGTGCGTGAAGTCGCCGATGAATCATTTAACTGCATTACCGTTGATGGCGACACCTCGACCAACGACTCTTTTATTCTGATCGCTACCGGTCAGTCGGGGGTTGAATTTGTTGATGCGCTATCCCCTGGCTATACCGTTCTGCGTGAAGCTTTGATCAGCGTAGCGTTGGAGCTCGCACAGGCCATCATCCGAGATGCTGAGGGCGCAACTAAATTCATTACCATCGCGGTTGAAGGTGGGCTAACTCGCGACGAATGCAAGCAAGTCGGTTACGCCATTGGACACTCGCCACTGGTCAAAACAGCTTTTTTTGCTTCAGACCCAAATCTTGGCCGGATTCTTGCGGCGATAGGTTATGCCGGAATAATGGATCTTGATGTTGAAAACGTTCAAGTCTGGCTGGGTGCAGGCGGCGAAGAGATTTTGGTTGCCGAAAAAGGGGGCCGCGCTGCCTCTTACCGTGAAGAAGAGGGGGTGCGCATTATGCTGTCGTCGGAAATCACGGTACGCATCGATCTCGGGCGAGGAAAGGCCAATTGCAAGATCTACAGCTGTGATTTTTCTTACGAGTACGTCAAGATCAATGCCGATTATCGGAGCTAGCCGATCATCAGCCAATCGCTTCAGCGCGATTCTTTGATGATCCGTCCCCAGCCCGGTTGTGCTGGTCGTGCATTGAGTTTGTACAAGCGTTCAAAAATGGCCAGTTGCTCAGGCGAAACGTATTGCGGTTGCTTGAGCACAATCCAGATGACGCCTTCTGTGCATGGAGGCGAGGTTAGCGAGCCCATGAAGATAAAGTAATGGCGGTCTTCTGGCAGGAGCCGTTCGACATCGATATTCTGTGCCGTGGGGGCGACATCGCCACCCTTTTCCAGTGGGAAATTATTCAGTGCCATCTGGAGGACAGGATTTTCGGCTCCTTTTTCGAGCAGTACGCTGAGAATCACCACCTGACCATCGTCCGCACGGTGGGTTAACTGGGCGTCCATAGCAAACGTTCTTCCGGCAATACTCATTTCCGCTGGGCGGTGAAACTGAATTTCGGTCAGTACATAACTCTTGCCGAGCAGTCGCATGCTGCCACCATAGGTTAGTAGCAATATGCTCTTGCCGCTATCAATCACGCGGAACGACGAAGGTCGGTAAGCAAACTGAATGGGTTCAAGATCAAGCGCAATGCCATCACGAATATCAATCGGTGATTGTCGCCGCCCAGAAGCGCAGGCGGTATATTCGGGTTTCAGATTGCTCCAGTTCTCTGGCCCGACATTGCCTTCGTACGACCATCCCACATTGGATTCTGTTGTATTGGCTTGTTTTTGCTCCGTGCTATTGCGCTTTCCTGAAAATTCTCCAGTGGACAATTTCTGCGAACGCCGCGCTTCTTTTTGGATCTCCCTAGCGATTAGCGCTTGGTTATGCTGGCGCAATCCGACAGCCGCTTCGCCCGCTTTTTCGACCACTTGAGTGTTCGAGGCCATTGACTGGGCGATGCTGGGATTCGTACTGGAACTCGTACTCGCGCCCGTACTGGTGCTTGAAACGCTCCCTTTAGGCCGACACACCTCGCGCAGCAATTTATCATCGGGCGTACCTGAATGAACCGGCATGTTGAACGGGTTTTTTATAAAATGTTTGTGCCGGTTATTATTTTGGTTGACGTTGCCATTCCCACCGCCGTGGTTCGTGTCTTCATGAAACACGGCGGTAGTCTAGTTTCAATTTGTAACTAAAAAGGTTGTTGCAAACTTATGATAACCTCCAATTAAAACATGTTTTCAATCATGAGGAAAACACCACAAAAAAAGTTGTTTTCCTCATTTACAATTATATACCATCTTTTATTCTAAAATATCAATCCCGCCGTAAATACCTAGTACGCAAATTAATTACTTGCCCCCGTATGGTTTCCCTAACCAACGGGCAGCATAAACGCCATTGCTTTCGTTGTGTTTTATTTTTTTTGTATTAAGCGTTGTGGTATCGGCTATAGCTGTTGGTCAGAGACCAAACAGCGGCAACTACCTACGGCGGCAAGGAAGTAATTCTCTGTCGCTCTGCTTGAATTAAAAATTTCTTGATATACTCAACACAAGTTGTCTTGGTAATAAGTTTGTCTGAAAGTTACTTGTTGAATGATCAGTGACATCAATTTGGTTTAATGATTTAATATCGGAAATATTTCTTGCTTTAAATCTGAAGTAATAAATTTTGCTTTTTGTCTGATAACTTAAATCTGTGTCAATAAATAGATAACTTTGTTTATTTTCTTGCATATTTGGTAAATAATAGTTTGTTGAAAATAAGAAAAGTAATCTTTTGCCTGGCTTTATAACTATCTGAAAGTTGTTGTTTATAGACTGATTATTGAATTGAAAGCCGCCTTCTGTTGTTGTTCTGTAGAATCTATGTTCCAACGTGTTTTCAAAATTGAATTTACCATCGAAAGCTGTTTTGAAAAAGAAATTACTATTAAAGATTTCAGAAGTATTGTGTCGTAATAATGAACCATTGACAATATTCTTATAAAATTGTTTTGTATAATCATTTTTTAATCTAAGAGTTACTTGTAAAAAAGGAACATATTTTTCAATCATAAAATTCGCTGAAAATAAACTAGCTTTTTCAGGAAGAAAGAATGAAACTGTTTTTGTCCGGATGCCCGTGGCCGCCGCCGTGCGGGCCGTATTTCAAGCCGAGCCATGTCGCGTTCGTTCCCTGGCCGCGCGCGAGAATGGCGTAGCCGGATGCGATGAGATTGCGGCTGGCGG
>CAIWVX010000018.1 GCA_903916205.1 uncultured beta proteobacterium | reverse complement strand
TTAGCTTGGGAATCCGCCGCAGAACAATGTAATGGGGCAAAACGAGAACTGGCGAACCAAAAACGCGATTCAGTCAAAATGGATGCACATAACGCAAGCGCCTGTGCGCCCATCTGGAACAAAGCCACTGAACTAACAACCAGCTTAAAAGCCGATTTAGCCGGTTTGACGACCAAAGAAAAACTTGAACGTCGCGATCAAATCGAACTTCTTTGGTCAGAAGCTGCGACCTCCTGCAAAGGAGCGTCTGCCGAGCGCGCCGCAGCCACGGCGAGCATCATGGCACGTGAACGCGGAACCCGCCCCTTACCCACCAACGCCGCACGCACTCAAGCCAACGCCCTGCCCTCGCCCCCCTCCTCCCCGCCACGAATGACGGTAGCCAACATCACGTATATTGGCCAATTCCGGCCCAATCAACATGGCGAAATGGAAGGCAGTGGCCGCATCGAATGGAACAACGGTGACGTTTACGAGGGCGCACTCGTCAGCGGACGAGCCGAAGGCAAAGGCATTTTTATCTGGAAAAGCGGACAACGCTATGAAGGCGATCTGGCGGCAGGCGTTCCCTCAGGACAAGGCAAACTGGACTATGCCGAATCAGGCGACACCTACGTCGGCGCGTTTTCTACCGGCTTACCCAACGGCACGGGCGTTTATACCTGGAAAAATGGGGATACGTATCGCGGGCAATGGGTCAAGGGACTCAAGCACGGGCTGGGCCGCTACACTTGGGCAGAAGGCCGTTTTTGGGAAGGCGAATATGCCAACGATAAGCGTGTTCAATAAGCGTTAACCGGCCATGACACAAGGTCATGGCCGGTCAGCAGGTTGATCGGAATTCAAACAATCACAGCAAGAGCACGACTAAGACAAACGTACTCAGAGCGTGGGTTAATCTTCATAAAAGCCGCGTTCAGCCTCGGTGTGACACGCCAGACAATTTGACTTAGAACCAACGTCCTTGCGCTTCCACTCAGCCGCCGAAATTTTGCGGTGTTCCTGTACCCATTTAGGCAATTCGGTAATGCGCAACGGTGGATTCTGCATCGAAACGCCACGCATCAGTTTTCCTGAATAACGCCGACCACCGGTGTCGGCGGCATTGTCGTTGAGGTAACGGCTGATTCGCTCGGCGCTAACGGGATCGACTGAGGCATCGCTACCAAAGTGATTCGTGAGATCGCTCATCATCCGTTTCCATGCCGCCGCCGGAAGCATGGAGGGCGCAAAAGTCAGGTGACAACTGCCACACTCTTCGCGAACCAGCGTATCGGCAACGGGCGCATAGAAATTCCCGTTGCCGGCTTGTACGCGTTGAATAAAAACGCCGGAGAAGACGACTGTTATAAAAGCCAAAGCGAGTGGACGATAGGGGAATGTCATTGGGTTCTCCTTGGGTAACTACTCAGGGGCATGGCACGCCTTGTGCTGATGAGAAACATGCCTACCCCCGCCGGGGTGTTGCCTACACCTCGGCGGGGGTAGCTGAAACTCACCAGATCAGTGCCAGTAGCCCTCATATTGCAAGTCCAGAGTCTGTTGAGTTCATTAGGCGGTTCAAATACTGGGGGTTGCTAGGTAGGCCGCCAAGTCGTCTAAATTTTGCGTGGTGAATCGACCGGCGTACGAATTCATACCGCTTATGTTGGTGATGGCGGCATCAATGATTGCGGGGGAATTGGCACCATTCAAGACTTTTAGCAAACTCGGTGTCGTTCCGTGGCAACTCCCACAGTTAGTGCTGACGTACAGCGCTTTGCCAGCGGCGGCGGCGGCGGATGCCACCGTAAACGTTCTCGAAGCCGTTACGGCGGCGGCCACGCTGTCGTTACCCGCCTGGCTGGCCGTGATCGTGCAAGCCCCCGTTGCCAGCAAGGTCAGGGTCGTGCCATTGACGCTGCAAACCGAAGGGGTGGTGGAGTCCAGCCTGACCGGCAGCCCCGAGGTCGAAGCCGCCACCAAAGCCGCAGGTGTCGATCCCATAGTCTGGGTGCCCGGATCTTTGAAGGTGATGGTTTGCGGGGTTAGAACAGGTGTGGGCGATGCAGCCACCGTAAAGGTGTAGCTCACCGGTGTGGCCGCAGCTACCGTGGCGCTACCGGCTTGCGTGGCGATTAGCGTACAGGTACCCGCGCTCATCAGCGTCAGCGTTGTGTTGTTGGTGACGGTGCAGACACTGCCTGTGCTTGAGCTAATCGTGACGGCTAGCTCCGAGTCCGAAGTCGCCACTAAAACTGCGGGAGTTGTTCCCATGGTTTGGTTGCCTGGCTCTTTGAAAGTGATGGTTTGTGCGGGGAGAACGGTACTAGGTGCGAGGCTGCTGCCGTAAGCTAAGTAGGTGGCAATGTCATCCGCCTGTGCTACTTGGATTGATGACGACAAGAAGCCCATGCGCCCTTTGTCTCTCTCGATGGCTTTTAAAGTGCTTCGGTAATTCATCGCATCTGAGATACGGGGGCCGTGGCAGTTGGCACATTGCGCTGTATACAATTTTTTGCCGTTAGCGCTGTTGGTTGCTGCGCCGGTGCTGGTGGCAAATCCTTTCTTATTACCTTCCCCTGACGATTCCTCGTGTTCAAACTCTTCGAGTTTTTTATTGCTTGACTCCAAACGAACCTTAAGTACGTCGAGCACAGCATCATGATCATCGCCCTCGTTGTCACCATGTTTTGCTTTAAACTTGGTGCCAATCAGGTCATCATCCAGCTTGGTGGTGTCTACGCCTAAAACAGCCAACTGGGTTTTGACCTTGGCGGTCTCGGTTCTGATGCGCTCTTCGGTATGACCTTTGACTGTGTCGTCATCAAATTTGTCGTAGGCGTCTGCGGCTATCCCGTTGTTCAGGTTGGCCACCAGCATATCGGTGACCGGGGTAATGTTGACGTTGCCCGCCGAGGAAACCAAGGAGTGCGGTTTTTTTGCTACGCCGGTCTCGTCGTAATCCACTCGTGCCACGCAAGGCGTTGTTACCTTGCTCACATCAATAGTGAAACTGCCGTCGACGGCAGTGGTGACCGGAGGGGTAGTGACGCCGGCCATGCATTTGAGTGTGACACGACCACCGTTAATCGCCAAGCCGGTCGCGGCCGTGCCGGTCACGGTGGACGGGTTCGGGTTCGGGTTGGTGTTCCCGCCGTTGTCACTGCCCCCACCGCCCCCACCCCCGCAAGCGGTCAATGTGGCGACGGCAATGGTGAGCACGCCGAGGATAAAATAGGATGATCTGAGTTTCATTGAATATCTCCAGTGGTTGAGGGAACGGGAACGAAAATTTTTGCTTCTTAGTAACGACGCAGGTAAATACAAGCTTTTAAACTTACAAACTGATCATGTAACTGAGCCAATCGCCTTTTTCGAGGGGCGTGCATTCACGGCCAAGCACCTCGTTGCAATTGCGCTTGAACCATTTTTCAAC
>CAIWVX010000017.1 GCA_903916205.1 uncultured beta proteobacterium | reverse complement strand
CGGGCACGCAAGTCAATCGGATTAAGCGCCGGAGTTTCGTCAATATAGAGTGGCGCTTCGTGCAGTTTGCCGAGCGCAAAAGATAACCGTGACCATTCGTCATCATTCAGTCGGCCGGTACGCACGCGATGCGCGTCAAGCCGACCCACGGATGACAGCATCCGCATGGCGAGTTGGGTTCCCCCCATTTCCATTGAAAATACGGCGACCGGCAAGCCAACTTCAATGGCCACGTATTCGGCCATATTGAGCGCAAGAGACGTTTTACCCATCGACGGACGACCGGCGACGATCAGCAAATCGCCCGGTTGTAAGCCCGATGTTTTGGCATCAAGATCGTGATAGCCGGTCGGCACGCCCGTAATGTCGGTGGGGTTGTCGCGATCATGCAATTCTTGAATACGCTCAACCACTTGGGTGAGCAGCGGGTTGATGTGTTGAAACCCGGTTTGCTGACGGAAACCGCCTTCGGCAATGGCAAAAACTCTGGCTTCGGCCTCATCAAGCAACTGTTTTGGATCACGCCCCATAGGGTTCAATGCGCTGCCGGCAATCTCGTCCCCCGCCGTGACGAGCTGGCGCAGTACGGCACGCTCTCGGACGATTTCAGCATAGCGTCTGATATTGGCCGCCGAGGGCGTGTTGGCCGCTAGCTCACCGAGATACGCCAGCCCGCCGGTTTCACCCGCATCGCCTGCCTGATCAAGACTTTCGGCCACCGTAACGACATCAACCGGCTTGCCGCGCTCAAGCATTTTTTGAATTTGACGGTAGATGCGTCGATGCTCGTCGCGGTAGAAATCGCTCTCATTGACGAGATCGGCAATTTTGTCGAAAGCGGCGTTGTCGAGTAATAACCCGCCCAAGACCGATTGCTCGGCTTCAATTGAATGCGGTGGAACGCGCAAATGCGCCAGCGCAGGATCGGACGAGTCGTTTTGCGAATACTTTGAATTGGCTGAATTGTATGGCTTGGCCATGAAAATTCCGGTTGTAAAAGACGAGGGCAGGAGCGTGAGTTTACCCGAAGCGAGACGTTCACGAGAGACTCAAAAATAAAAAAGCCTTGCACCAAGGCAAGGCTTTTTTGACGCCGAGTTAAGACCTAAGCGAACGCCTAAACGCTGTATTACTCAGCAACCACGGCCACTTTGATGTTTGCCAGCACATCGGTGTGTAGCGCTACTTCGAGCACGGTTTCGCCAATCACTTTGAGCGGCCCCATCGGCATACGAATGGAGGATTTTTCGATCTCAAAACCAAGCGCTTTGAGGCCGTCAGACACATCATGATTGCCCACCGAACCAAATAGACGGCCATCGACACCGGCTTTGCGGGCCACGGTCACCAGCACGCCTTCGAGCTTGGCGGCAAACGCTTGAGCCGCTTCAAGTTTGGTTTGAGCCGCTTTTTCAAGCTCTGCACGACGGGCTTCGAATTCTGCCTTAGCGGCGGGTGTCGCCCGTTTGGCTTTACCTTGCGGAATCAGAAAGTTGCGGGCATAGCCATCCTTAACCTTGACAAGATCGCCAAGGCTACCGAGGTTGACGACCTTTTCCATCAGAATAATTTGCATCGTCTAGTCCTCGATTATTGGTGATTATCAGTGTAAGGCAGCAGCGCCAGGAAGCGCGCACGCTTGATGGCCACCGACAGCAAGCGTTGATAGCCTGCCTTGGTACCCGTCAGACGCGCCGGCATGAT
>CAIWVX010000016.1 GCA_903916205.1 uncultured beta proteobacterium | reverse complement strand
GCAGATCACTTTCATCGACGCGATCAAGAGACAGCGGATGAATTCCATACGCGGGAAAACATCGGGAATAACGCCGACAGCAGTCACGCACTGCCGCAAAGTTTCCTGGCTCAAGCGCAGGAATGATTATTTTTTCGACCCCTGCCGCCTGTGCCGCTTCAATCACCGCATCGCGGTCTTCAGCGAATTCCGCTGCATCCAAGTGACAGTGGGTATCAATCAGCATAGATTAGGACTTAAGCATTTTTAAGGCTGAATCATCCGTCGCGTGATGATAGGCGCGGGCGTTCCGCGAAAGCATCAAAGTTTCTGATCTTTGAAAAATGGATTTACTCCTGTTCGCGGACAATGCGAACGATGTCGGGGAGCCGCCGTAAGGCACGCATCAAAGTGGCTAGATGCTTGCGTTCGCGGACTTGAACGAGAAAGCTCATTTCAGTGTACAAGCCGGGATTTCCGCTATTCATATGCACTTGCTCGATATTGACACCGGCCTGGGCGATGGCTACGGCAACTCGGCCAAGCGACCCGCGAACATTTTTTACGGTGACACGAATACAGACATCGAAAAGCTGATCTGGCTCGGCCTCCCAAGCGACATGAATCCAGTTTTGCGGTTCAGTACGGCGCGATTTTCTAACCACCTGACAGGAATGGGTATGAATGCGTAAGCCTTGGCCCTTGCGCAAAAAGCCAATAATGGGATCGCCGGGAATCGGGTAGCAACATGCCGCCAACTGGATGGCCACCCCCTCGGTGCCGCGAATAATCAAGGGTTCAGGCGCGGCCGCTTCGGTTTGAGAAACTTCATCGTGTGCCGCCAAGCGATGGGCCACCACCGCCGCTAGGCTTTTGCCGAGGGCAATATCGGCAAAAAAATCACGCCTCGATTTTTTCCCAGACGCATGAATGACCCGCTCCCAAGCCGTTGCTGGAATCTCCGACGGAACGATGCCGAGCGCCTGTAATTCCTGATTCAGCATGTTCTCACCCAAGGTGCTTGAACCTTCTTGCTGCATCGTTTTGAGGAATTGTCGAATTTTGCTGCGCGCACGACTGGTTTTTACATACGAAAGCCAATTCGGACTGGGGTTGGCATTCGGTGCCGTAATAATTTCAATCTGATTGCCATTGGCCAATTCAGCCGAAAGTGGCCTTAACTCTTGGTCGATATGCGCCGCAACGCAACGATGCCCGATATCGGTATGCACCGCATAGGCAAAGTCAATGGCCGTTGCCCCACGCGGGAGCACAAGAATCTTCCCTTTCGGGGTAAAAACATAGACTTCATCAGGAAACAAATCAACTTTAACGTGTTCCAGAAACTCCGAAGAATCACCGGTCGCGCTTTGCAGTTCGATCAGCGATTGAAGCCATTTATGTGTTTTGAGCTGCAAATCAGCGCCCGACTCTTCGCTATCTTTGTATTGCCAATGCGAGGCGATACCTTCCTCGGCCACATGGTGCATTCCCTGCGTGCGTATCTGGATTTCAACGGGCGTTCCGTAAGGCCCAATCAGCGTCGTATGCAAAGACTGGTAGCCATTCCCTTTGGGGATGGCGATGTAATCCTTGAATTTGCCCGGCACCGGTTTGTAAAGTGAATGCAGCGAACCCAGCGTCAGGTAACACGTTGGAATGTCTTTGACCAAAATTCGGAAGCCATAAATATCAAGAACTTGTGAGAAGCTCAGGTGTTTATCGACCATTTTGTGATAAATCGAGTACAAACTTTTTTCCCGCCCGAAGACCCCCGCTTCGATATTGGCCTTATGCAGTGTTGAGCGAATGCCATCGAGGATTTTCAAGAGCAATTCACGCCGATTGCCACGAACGGCTTGCACGGCACGGGTCAGCACACGGAAACGCATCGGATAAATATGCTGGAAAGAAATATCCTGTAGCTGACGCGAGATATTATTTAAGCCTAAGCGGGTGGCAATCGGAGCGTAAATTTCGAGTGTTTCGTGGGCCACACGACGGCGCTTATCGGGCCGCACCGCCGCCATGGTTTGCAGATTATGCAAACGATCCGCCAGTTTGATCAAAACGATGCGCAAATCGCGCGCCATAGCCATCAACATCTTGCGAAAATTCTCAGCCTGCGCGTCTTGGTAAGACTGAAACTCGATTTTTTCAAGTTTCGACAGACCATCAACCAGCTCGGCCACCTGCTTGCCAAAACGCTCGGCAATTTCGGCTTTGGTGACCGCTGTATCTTCCATAACATCGTGTAACAGAGCCGCGATAATGGCCTGAGCATCCATTCGCCATTCGGATAACTCGCCCGCTACGGCTAAAGGATGGGTGATGTACGGCTCGCCGGAGAGGCGGAACTGGCCTTGATGTGCTTGCTCGCCGAAGCGGTAGGCTTCAAGGATAAGCGCTATTTCGTCCGGCTCAAGATAGCTTAGGGTATCGACAAAAACCCGGTAAGCCGGGTCGTCGCTATGATAAATCGGCGCTTCCGCGAGGGTTGAAGTGACCTCAGCGCCGTCGAGACTGTCGGCGGGGGCGTTGGCATTTGATTCCATGATTTCGCACCACGCGGCAGAACTAACGCGGTCAGGCGTGGCCGCGGTTTAGAACTTCCATCCCGTACAAACCGAGAGCCAGTTCGCGTAAGGCAATAACCGTCGGCTTATCGCGTTCGGCATTAACCATTGGTGTAGCGCCCGCCGTAATCTGACGAGCGCGATACGTCGCGGCCAAGGTCATTTGAAAGCGGTTAGGGATACAGTGAATACAGTCGTCAACGGTTACGCGTGCCATAATAATTTTTCCTGAGAGAGTCAAAGCAACCTTGCGAACAACGCAGGATGACGTTGGCGCTGAGTTGCATAGTGAAGCCGCGAAGCACTGACTATCGAGATAAGACCGTCAAGCGCCTGCTGCAAATCCTCGTTGATAATAACATAGTCGAATTCATCAACATGCTGCATCTCGTCTCTCGCCGCAGCCATCCGGCGAGCAATGGTTTTGTCAGAATCAGTGCCACGATCAACAAGGCGTTCCTGCAATGCCGCTAAAGAGGGCGGCATAATGAAGATGCCAATGGCGTCAGGAAAAACCTTGCGCACCTGTTGCGCCCCCTGCCAATCAATCTCCAGCAAGACATCGCGCCCAGCCGTCAATTCAGCCGTAATCCACGCCTTAGAGGTGCCGTAATAATTGCCATGCACCTCCGCCCACTCAAGAAATTCACCTTGGCTGGCCCTTTCCATAAAATTCGGTACGCTGACAAAATGGTAGTCACAGCCATCCGTTTCACCCACACGCGGCTCACGCGTCGTGCTTGAAATCGACAGACTAATGCCCGCATGGCGTTCGAGAAGCAAACGCACCAAGGTCGTTTTTCCAGCGCCTGATGGCGCAACCACCATATAAAGATGTCCAATCATGCCCGTTTTCTTTTGTCAGTTGGGTGAAAAACGCCCATGAATAAAGGTCAAATTGTACCTGTGTATTTTCGCGCCATGGTGATCCTAGAAGCTTTTCGTTGAGTGCTTAACGAAGCCAAAATATCGACCGGCGGGTTGGGTAAATTTCAATCGCGGAATTTGGGGGTAATTCTAGGGAAGCGCAGAACAAGCCGCCGCAAGTTTAGTCAGCAAGGGCAAATTGAGACGCAATTTTGAACAAAATCGATTTTTCATCGGATAAATGGCCGTTTATGAGCTGGCAGGCGGGGAATTCCCCCTGTCCGGCTCATGCCGGACGCACCTCTTCTGTCAGAGGTCGTCCCCATTTGTTGATATTGAGCATCGCCAGCATGGCGAAGGCTC
>CAIWVX010000015.1 GCA_903916205.1 uncultured beta proteobacterium | reverse complement strand
CTGGCCCCGCGCCTGAAAAATATCGGCGATCTGGCTCTTGGTGATCGCGGCATTTATGTCGTTTCCCGCTTGCTTGAAGGCTTTGAAGGCGGCATCGGCGTGTATTGCGCCAGCGTCCCACTCACCCAGTCGCTCACAAATTCCGGCGGCTTCGAGGCGCAGGTGAGCGACCGAAGGCTCATCGTCATCGCGCCCGGTGACATAATCCTCGATCTCTTTGAGGCGTCTGCGCACGGCCTCGGCATCAATGGATGAATCCGTCGTGAAGCGCTCTCCCGCAATTTCGGGGGGCGGCAAAGGCGGCGACCAAGAGAACGCGAGCGCCGCTTCGCGCCAGCTCCAGAGATCGGGCGCGTGGTGGGCGGCGTTATCAATATCCGCCTCGGGTAACCAAGCCAAGATCACGCCGGGGAAAGCGTCGGCGAGGCACTCACGCAACACGTTAGCTTGCTGCCACCAAAGACTGCCGCGTACTGCGCCCTCGGGAAAACAAACATGAACACGAGGGATGTCATGCAGCCAAGCGGCACTCAGGCGGTCGAGCCAAACCAGCGGCGTAGCGTCGCTGCCGAGGTCAATGCGCACCGAAGGCTGTACGGACTCCAGCCGCTCAATCAGCGCTTCGCGGTAGTCCGGGTTATTGATCCCGGCAAAGATCAGGCTGAAATGCGAACGTTTTTGCCAAAGTCGCGAAAGCCGCAGGAAGTCACCTGAATGCTCATCGCGTAGTGTGGCGCTGAAAGCCGGGGGAGTGCTCATCGGGCGGGCATTCAGTCGCTCGTTGAGTCAGCGGCGGGTTTATGCTGGGCTTCTTCCTGTCGAGCGCGTTCCTTGCGGTAGGGCTTGAAGGTGCGCACCAGCGGATGGCTGCGCCACCAATAAGTGTTGTATTCAAGCAGCACCAATTCGTAGAGCAAACGCAGTCGGTTGTCGGTACGGTCTCTGTCCTCACCCTGACTCAGGTCGATACGCACAAGGTCGGGCCAGTCTTGGCTCTGCACGCTGCGCAGGTATTCTACGGCAACACTCTGCACGGCGGCCTCAGCGATTTTGCGGGTAATCTGTGAATCGTCGATGAGGGCGAAACAGGCACGCACCAGACGCAGCAAGTCGCGCACATGCCCCCCGCTTTGGCGCACTAGGTATCGGATCGTTTCCCGGTCATCGAAATACTCCAGCGGCATTCGTTTAAGGACGAGGTCGATCAGCGCGTCTTCTTCTGCGGGGCGCGGAGTTTCGTCTGCATCGAAAATCTTGACCATCGGCAACTGAATACGGATAAAGCGCTGAGCGGTCGTGCTGGCTTCGAGCAGAATCGAGATGGGGGCACAGACGATCAGATTGGTCGCGATCTGAAGCAGTTGATTAACGTCGTCGGTAAAAAAGGTTTGCGAATCTTCTTTGCTCAGCTTATCGGTACCGTCGATGATGTAGAGCAATGGCCCCTTGTTATGTTGTTTGAGCAATTCGTTGGCGTGCTCAATCAAGGCGCGGAAGTGTTGCGACAGGTGCAGAAATCCGTCCTTGATTTCCCTGCGCAGTTCCTCGCGGTAACTTACACCACCACATATCTTGGTGGT
>CAIWVX010000014.1 GCA_903916205.1 uncultured beta proteobacterium | reverse complement strand
CTTCAATACCTTTTTTGCGGAAAATTTCCAAATGTGGACTATTTTTCGCCGCAGAATAACTTTCAGCGGTGACATAATAAATTTTGTCTTGGCCTTCTTGCATACGACTAACGTAATCTTCAAGGCTGACATCTTGCTTATCGCTGTCGTTATGCGTTGACGCAAAACGCATCAATTTTGCAACGCGCTCTTTATTGGCATTGTCTTCAATAGGCGCTTCTTTCATCACTGTGCCAAATTGTGACCAGAATGTTGCGTATTTTTCAGGTTCGTTTTTCGCTAAATTTTCAAGCATACCAAGCACTTTTTTCACCGCACCAGATTTAATGGTGTTGATTTGTTTGCCTTGTTGCAAAATTTCGCGCGAAACGTTGAGCGGTAGCGATGTTGAATCAATAATCCCGCGAACAAAACGCAAATAACGTGGCATTAACTGATCGGCGTCGTCCATAATGAAAACTTTGCGGACATATAATTTTACGCCATGTTTCGCGTCTTTATCCCACATATCAAAGGGCGCACGACCGGGAACATAAAGTAATAAGGTGTATTCGTTTGAGCCTTCCACTTTGCTATGAACGTGGGTGAGGGGGTCTTGGAAATCATGTGCGACGTGTTTGTAGAATTGGTTGTAATCCTCGTCTGAGATTTCGTGACGTGATTTTGTCCAAAGCGCGGCTGCACTGTTAACGGTTTCTTCCACAATTTGTGGCGCCGCTTTTTCTGCATTTTCATCATCACTTTCGTCTTCTTGTGCATGAACTTCTTTGTCCATGACAATTGGCAACGAAATATGATCGGAGAATTTACGAACGATAGAACGTAGTTTCCAGCCATCTAAAAATTCATCTTCACCTTCTTTTAGATGTAATACGATTTCAGTGCCGCGTCCCGCTTTATCAATACTCTCAATGGTATATTCACCTTCACCAGCAGATTCCCAACGTGTACCTTCAGTTGAACCTGCTTTGCGCGTGGTTAATGTCACTTTGTCAGCAATAATAAAGGCAGAATAGAAACCAACAACGAAATGATCCAACCCAGCAACAAAATAAACGGCAAAAGAACGATGACGACAAGCCAAAAATTGGCAAACAGCCCATTTGCTGCTCTGGCCAAGTCTTCAAGAAACATGGCGTAACTCACTCAATATCAGCGGCCAGTAATTGAGTTGCCGACTAAACATACTTGGCCGCCGCATCCAGAAAGCTTTTTTGAACCTTTGACCGCAACGCAGGTGGCGCCAGCACCTGCACATCAGCTCCAAATCGCATGATGTCGCCAATCAGTTCACGATCATCAGAGTATGGAAATGAGAGTACGTAGCTGCCATCAGCCTCGGTTTTGCTTTCTTGCATGGAATGCCAAATCTCGCCATTGACCCAGCGGGCTCGCTCAGGTGTGAACTTGAGTGTGGCCCATCCTTGAGGTGCTCCATTGAAGATGCCATAACCAGCGCTGACGGCTTCATCAATCTTTTTGTCCGCCAGTTCTTTCGCGGCTATCTCCATGACCTCTACTTTGGTCACGGCGTCTAGGCTGAAGTTGCGCAAGTCATCACGCAAATGGCACCAAGCATCCATGTACCAGTTGTCACGGTAGTGGACTAGCCGCTGGGGCGATACTTCCCGTTCCGAGGTGATGCCGTTTTGGCGATTAAAGTGCCAAATTTTGAGCCGCTTGCGAGACATGGTGGCAGCGGCAATTGCTTCAAAACACTTGGCAACAACGATGCGCTTGCCCGCACTGACAATACGGATGCGCTTAGCAACATCCTGGGTGGCCAACCCGTGTTTTTCCATGAGAAGAGTCAGACGATCATGCAGGGGTCGTAGTTTTGCGCCCAGAAGGCCTGGTTGAAGTTGCTCCAGCAGCTGCTGTATGGTGACCAGAGCCAATATTTCGCCTTGACTGAACCACAGACCCGGCAACTCGTCTTCGACTCTTTTGGGATCAAGTTTGTATCCACCCAACTCGCGGTCGAACTCGATGGGAACATGCAGTTGGTCGCGGAGTTTTGCGATGTCACGCTTAAGCGTTGCTGACGAGATTTCGAGCACGTCCATCAACTGGTCGGCAGGGACAGCACGCATGCTGCCCAGCAAACTTCTGTAACGGTACAAACGCACTATCTCACTCATGCCACCCCTAGCTTTTTTGTGTTTTCTGAATCATAGTCCAACAAGCAAGCCCAGCACGGCACGAGCGCAACATTGAACTGCCGCCTGACTGCGGTCAATGCGTCCTGAGCAGCCCTTGCGAATGTGTATGACGTCATCAGATTGACCTTGCTTTCACTTAACTCAAGCGGACCTTCCTTTGCCGATGAATGCTCGATGCCCTTTGCTTGTCAAAAGATTTGAGAGTGAGTATGCGAAAGGTCAGGGTCAAACAGTGATGCGGGCTATCCTGTTCTTAGGTACAGGGATTTGCAAAAAATCACCCACTATTTCTAAGCAAAATTTAGTACTCTAATTTAAATCCTCAATTTTATAT
>CAIWVX010000013.1 GCA_903916205.1 uncultured beta proteobacterium | reverse complement strand
TGCGAAACAACGCCCAGGGAAACAGCGACAGACACAGATCGATGGTCGTCGAATCCAGCGCGTAGGCGGTGCTTTCCAGTTCGAAGCCAAGGCGCTCGCTCACAATCAGCGAGTCATTGTTCAAGTCGGGGACAGTTTTCATTCCTCGGAGACCGCATCAATCATAGCTTTCAGCGATTCAAGCCTTCATTTAACCGGACAGCAGTGATCAAAAATATAAAAGAATATCAACCGGCAGGCTAGGAGAATTTTAATCGCAGAATTTGGGTTCACGTGTGGAAATCTGCCACTGAATCGGGGGCGTATAATCAACGTTTTTTTGGGATGCGTCACGTCATGGAATTCACTATTCGACCGCTCAGCCACGCCCTTGATGCTGAGTTGCAACACAAAATCGACAACAAAACAAAGCCGCTCGGTTCACTCGGCAAGCTTGAAGCCATCGCGCTTCAGGTAGGGCGCATCCAAAACACGCTGTCGCCCACGTTCTCGAATCCACACATGCTGATTTTTGCCGGGGATCACGGTGCCGCGAAGGCGGGCATCTCGGCTTATCCGCAAGACGTGAGCTGGCAGATGGTGGAAAATTATCTGCAAGGCGGTGCCGGGGCCAATGTTTTTTCGCGCCAGAACGGCATGGCGATGGTCGTCGTCGACGCGGGCGTGGCGCATGATTTCGGGGAGCGCGAAGGCTTGATCAATGCCAAGATTTCACCAACCGGAACGCGCAATTACATCGTCGAAGCGGCAATGACACGCGAACAGTGCGAAACCGCCCTAGAACGTGGTGCCGGGTTTGCTCGTGCGGCAATCGCCAAGGGCTGCAATGTGATGGGCATGGGCGAAAAGGGCATTGGCAACACCGGCTCGGCGTCGCTGATTACCCATAAGTTAACCGGCTCCCCGTTACTTGAATGCGTCGGACGCGGTACCGGCATCAATGATGAAGTTTTGGCGCACAAGCGCGCGCTGATGCAACAGGCCATTGACCGCGCCCAACTCCCCTCAGACGCCGATGTGATGACCGTGCTGCGCGAATTTGGTGGCTTCGAAATTGTCATGATGGTCGGCGCCTACCTAGCGGCCGCCGAAGCCGGGATCACCATTTTGGCCGACGGCGTCATCGCCACTTCAGCCTTGCTGGCAGCGGTACGGCTCGAACCGAGCGTGCTCGATTACGTCATTTTCTGCCACAAATCGGCCGAAGCCGGGCATATCGTCCAGCTACGCGCCTTGGGGGCCGACCCGGTGATGGACATCGGGATGCGTCTCGGCGAAGGCACCGGTGCCATGGTGGCTTATCCGGTGGTTTGTTCGGCGATTAGTTTTATGAACGAAATGGCTAGTTTTGAATCGGCTGGCGTCAGCAAAAACATTTGCTAGCCGGTGGCTTGACTTCAACACAACTTAGCCGCCAGTTAAGTCCGTTTTCGGGAGCTACTCGGCGTGAGAAAAATCAATGAACTTTGCAGTTTCCTGAAACAACTGGCCGACACCTTCAATGTCTCTTCGATCCGAGTTTGAAACCTTTATTGGGGCTATCCGTTTTTTCACCCGGTTGTCGGTGCCCGGTTCATTCGGCTATGGCCGTTTGTCACTTGAACGCGCCGTTCGTTATTACCCGGCGGTCGGTGCGATAGTCGGTGTAATTGCTGCACTATTTTTCACCGTAGCCTCCTTTTTCTGGCCCAAGACGCTGGCCGTTCTGGTCGCCATCAGTGCCGCCATCTATTTCACCGGGGCCATTCACGAGGACGGATGGAGCGATATGGTCGACGGCTTCGGCGGCGGCTGGACCAAAGAGAAGATCCTCGAAATCATGCGTGATTCGTGTGTCGGAAGTTTTGGTGCCACGGCGCTGGTGATGATGCTGATGGTGCGTTTCTTCACTCTGATCGAAATCGATCTGTATCAGATACCGGCAGCATTGATTGCCGGGCACGCGCTCTCGCGACTGTGCGCCACTTACGTACTGGCGGCCCTCGATTACGCCCGCGATGACGGCAAAGCCAAGGTCTTCAATAACCGCTTGGGGTGGGGCGAATTGGCTCTAGCTACCGTATGCGGTCTGCTGCCGCTGCTGTTGCTTCCGCCACAACACGTGATCATGGCTCTGCTCCTTGC
This sequence comes from uncultured beta proteobacterium, assembly GCA_903916205.1. GTDB lineage: Bacteria > Pseudomonadota > Gammaproteobacteria > Burkholderiales > Rhodocyclaceae > Propionivibrio. The sequence continues at coordinate 16,323 of CAIWVX010000013.1, read as the reverse complement.
GCTGGCGGTAACCGTGTGGCTGGCACGCTTGTTCAAACGCCAAATCGGCGGTTATACCGGCGATTGCATCGGTGCTGTGCAACAACTTTCAGAAGTAGCTTTCTACGGCGGCCTACTGTTTCGGCTGCCCTGAAACAAACTTCACTTTCAAGACGTGTGCGGTAACCCATATCACTTTTCCACTTTTTTATCCCCTTCTCAGAAAATTGATCCTATGAATTTCTTGATTCCGCCTCTCGGCACAGCCCTTGATTCGGCTTTGCAGCATAAGATCGACAACAAGACTAAGCCGCAAGGTTCGCTGGGGCAGCTTGAAACACTGGCTCGCCAGATCGGGCGTATTCAGCAGTCGCTAACCCCTCAGCTAAGCCATCCGCATTTACTGGTGTTTGCCGGCGATCATGGTGCGGCCAAGGTCGGCGTTTCGGCCTTTCCTCAAGAGGTGACCTGGCAGATGGTTGAGAATTTTCTTTCCGGCGGCGCGGCTATCAATGTTTTCGCCCGGCAAAGCGGCATGGCACTCAAAGTCATCGACGCAGGCGTTGCCCATGAATTCGGTTTGCGCGACGGTCTTATTAACGCCAAGACCGGGCCGGGAACGCGCAACTACATTGACGAACCGGCGATGAGCCAAGCCGAATGTGCGGCGGCTCTCGCCAAAGGGGTTGAAATCGCCCGCGCCTTGGCGGATGAAGGGTGCAATGTTTTGGGTTTCGGTGAAATGGGCATTGGTAACACCGCCTCTGCCGCGCTGATTACCCACGCCCTGACCGGTGCGCCGCTCGTCGATTGCATTGGCCGTGGAACGGGCTTGGACGACGCTGGCTTGGCCCGTAAACGTGATCTGCTGACACAGGCGACCCAGCGTGCAGCGCTTCCGACCAACGCCAAGCCCCTAGAGGTACTCGCCGAATTTGGCGGCTTTGAGACCGTTATGATGACCGGGGCCATGCTTGGTGCCGCCGAACGCGGGATGATCCTGCTAATTGATGGTTTCATCGTCACCTCGGCCCTTCTCGCCGCCTCGCGCCTAGCCTCGACGATTAGTGAGTACTGCATTTTTTGCCACCGCTCAGCTGAACCCGGTCACCTCGCCCAATTGCATGACCTTAATGCCGACCCCTTAATCGACCTGGGCCTACGCCTCGGCGAAGGCACCGGTGCGGCTTTAGCCTGGCCCCTGATCCGCGCCTCGGCCGCCTTTCTCAACGAAATGGCCAGCTTTGAGTCGGCGGGCGTTAGCGAGAAGGGTTAATGTTCAAAACCAGCTTCTTTCCTCTCGGCGTATTCCCGCACCGGCGTGAATCTAGCCGCCTGTCAGACTTGACCAAGTCGGCTGCAAAATGTGGGAAGACGGCTCATTTTTCGCGTCAACCCATCAAGCCCGACAGGCGGTTAGGGACGCTGGATGCGCACCTAAATCGCTATTTCCTCACTTGATAATAGCCCATGCCGCTGCGTAACGAACTCGAATCTTTCTTTGGCGCCCTTCGCTTCTTCACGCGGCTGCCGGTTCCTGCTTGGGTTGGTCACAGCAACGAGGCGCTGGTGCGATCAACGCGCTATTTCCCGGTAGTCGGCTTGGTTATTGGTAGCATCGCGGCAGCGGTCTTTATTCTAGTCTCCATATTCTGGCCAAAAACCTTGGCCGTGCTAGCCTCAATGGCCATCAGCCTGTCGCTTACGGGAGCGTTCCACGAAGACGGTTGGAGCGATATGGTGGACGGTTTCGGCGGCGGCACGGATAAATCGCAAATTTTGGCGATCATGAAAGACTCACAGATCGGGAGTTTCGGTACCTTGGCCTTGGTAGTCATATTGCTGTCGAAATTTTTTCTGCTGGTTGAAATCGATCTATTGCTGATACCGTTGGCGCTAGTCGCCGGACATGCTTTTTCACGCCTGTGCGCAACCCTCGTGCTGCGCAGCCTTGATTACGTGCGCGAAGAAGGCAAATCCAAGCACCTCACAACCGCCCTCAGTGACCGTGGGTTGGCCTTCGCCACCGTGACTGCGCTGCTTCCACTCGGGTTGTTGTCTGCACAACAGGCGCTCTGGGCCGTTGTCTTCGCCTTGCTCGTTACCCTGTGGTTAGCACGTCTATTCAAGCAGCGCCTCGGCGGCTACACCGGCGATTGTCTGGGTGCGACACAACAACTTTCTGAAGTGGCTTTTTACGGCGGACTGTTATGCAACTTTTTCTGATCCGTCACTCGCGCCCTCTCATTGATGCGGGGATCTGCTACGGTCAGCTGGATGTCGATTGCGAGGATCCGTTGCCCGTTGCTAAATCGCTTAAACAGCGAATTCCCCACGATACGCCGGTGATCTCCAGTCCTTTGTTGCGCGCTCGAAAGTTGGCCTTAGCCCTCGATCCTCAAATGAAAATCGATGCGCGTCTGAGTGAAATCAACTTTGGCGAATGGGAAGGTCGGCCATGGGCCGACATCCAGCGCGATAGCCTTGATGCTTGGGCCGCCAACGTCCTTGAATTCACGCCACCCGGTGGAGAATCAGTCGTCTGTCTGCAACGTCGTGCGGTTGATTTGGTGTCCTCACTTACCGGCCCGCGCATGGTGCTAGTCACCCACGCCGGTATCTTACGCGCACTGCTCGGACACTACCGGCAACTGCCGGTCAGTCAATGGACGCAACTCAAATTTGAGTTTGGTCAAATGACCGAACTCCGCGTGTAACCAAATAGTTTATGCGGACAAAAAAAGGGCACCTTATGGTGCCCTTTTTATTGAACCGGCCAGCGGTCAAACGGACATATTCATCACGTCATGATAGGCGGTAACCAGCTTGTTTCTGACTTGAACCATTTCTTGAAATGAAATATTGGCCTTCTGCAACGAGATCATGACCTCATGCAGATTTGCCGTACTGTCTCCGGCGGCAAAATTTGCCGCCATTGTTTCTGCCTTTTGCTGAGTCTGATTGACTTGGGAAATCGAATTTTGCAGAACCTGCGCAAAATCGACACCCTTCTCCTCGCCGCCTTGGGCCTCGGAAACACGGCCTGTTGCTTGCGCGGTTGACGCACGCAACAGGCTTAACATCTGGTCAATACCTTGGGTATCCATTTACTTCTCCAAACACGACGCTTTATTTACCACGCAAGAAGTGCGCCAGCTAATCATGAAACTATTCCAAAAGATGTCCTGTATCGCGATATTGCTTGAGTTTGTAGCGCAACGTGCGATCAGACATGCCAAGCCGCTCACCGGCCAATTTTCGTGATCCACCCACCGCCTCTAATGTTTCAAGAATATGCTCTCGTTCGAGATCGCGCAAGTTATCTTTTTTTTGCCCTTCACTCTCTAACGAAGGCATCGCCATAGAAACAACAGTCGCGGAAGCCGGTGTACTTACTTTAACGGCCGGTAAGACAGAAAGATGAAGGGCATCAGGCTCTACACACTCGCCACTGGCAAAAATTACCGCCCGTTGCATTACATTTTCAAGCTCGCGCACATTGCCGGGCCAGGCATGAACGCTTAGCGCCTGTTCCGCCAAAGGTGACAATCGCAAACCGGTTCGGCCCGAACGACCGCCGTGTTCGGCGAGAAAGTGCTGCGCCAACGGAACAATATCTTCGGGTCGCTGGCGTAAGGCGGGAATGAGTAGCGGGAAAACGTTGAGCCGATAATAAACATCTTCACGCAAAATGCCCTTGGTAACGGCGTCGGCCATATCTCGGTTCGACGTGGCAATGATGCGAATATCCAGTACCACCGGTTTTTTACCCCCCACCCGCTCGACTTCTCGCTCCTGCAATACGCGCAACAGTTTGGCCTGTAAGCCCAGAGGCATCTCAGTGACTTCATCGAGTAAAAGAGTCCCGTTTTGCGCCTGCTCGAACTTACCGGCCTGTGCCTGTTGTGCGCCGGTAAACGCGCCTTTCTCGTAACCAAAAAGCGTCGCCTCCAGCAGACTATCGGGGATAGCCGCACAGTTGATGGCGACAAATGGCCCGGTTCGGCGTACGGAATGATTATGGATATAGCGAGCAACCACTTCCTTGCCGACACCGCTTTCACCGGTCAACAAAACCGTGGTATCCGTTTGGGCTACGCGCATAGCCAGCGCGAATAAATTGCGGCTAACCGGATCTTTAGCGACCACCCGGTCGTCATCCATTTCTTCGGGCAAACGATAGCGTGCTACATGCTCTAGCAAAGCCTTGGGTTCAAACGGCTTGAGCAAAAAGTCACAGGCACCGGAGCGCATGGCTTCGACCGCCCGATCAACATCGGCATAGGCGGTCATTAAGACCACCGGGAGATGCGGAAAACGACTGCGAATCTCCTTGAGTAGGGCAATGCCATCCATCGGCATCATGCGCACATCGCTCACCACCAAGGCCACCGATTGAGCGCTGAGCAAGTTGAGCGCGGCCTCACCTCCCGACGCCGAAAGCACCTTCTGTCCGGCAAGCTCTAGCGTATCGCAAACCGCTTCAAGCAAATTTGCGTCGTCCTCGACAACCAGTATCGGTAAACCCTGAGCCATTGAATGTCCAATTTATCGTTTATAACATCACTCTTGATCTTCGACAGCAGAACCGGCAGGTAAGAGCATAACGAACTCCGACCCTTCTCCCGGTAATGAGCTAACTTCAATACTCCCGCCATGCGCCTTCGCCACACCAAGCGCAATCGCCAAGCCAAGCCCCGTACCATGACCACGAGTCGTGAAAAAAGGCTCGAAAATTCGCGCCTGTGCCTCTGGTGTAATACCGCCACCGGTATCGCGCACGCTAATTCTTACCTGTCGCCCCGATATTTCGGCGGATAATTTTACTTCTCCGGTGCTGCGACCTCGACTCTCACAGGCTTGTAACGCATTTTCCAAGAGATTCAACAACGCGCCACCGAGCGCCTTTCGACTACCGGTAATTATAAAGTCACCAACCGTCGACGCGGCAGAAAAACGGATCCCTTTTTCAAGATAAAGCGGTTCCATCGTCTGCGCGGCTTCCAAAAGAAGTGTTGCGGCATGAATCACGTCACGACCAATACTCTCGCCACGGGCAAACAGCAGAACATCCTGAATAAGATGCTCCAGACGTTTCAATTGCTCCGTCGCTTTGCTGGCAAAACGTTTCCGAGCGGTGTTAGAAAGTTCAGCCCGCGCCAAATTAGAACTGTAGAGTAATGCCGTCGCCAAGGGCGTACGCAACTGATGCGCCAAAGAAGCCGCCATTTCACCCATAGCGGCGAGTCGCTGGTTGCGTTCTGCATTGGCCTTCAACTCATAAGCTACAGTAATGTCATGAATGAGTAAGAGCCGCCCCCCGGCAGAATCAAGTGGGCTTTCAGCGATGGCTACGCGGCGCTCGCCTAATTCCCACTCATCAGGCGCGTCGGTTGGTTTGAGATGATTTTGTGTCAACGATAACCAGTCGCCGCCGATGATGGTCTCACCGAACATGTCCCGAGCAACCGGGTTGGCTTCACTGACGGCGGCTGAATTATCAAGAACCACCACGCCTGCCGGTAGGGCATTGAGCAGCAAGGCAAGTCGCTCGGACAAGGCTTCTTTCTCCTGAAATTGGCGACGTAATTCGCCATTGGCCACGGCCAATTCAGAAGTAAGCGATTCAACGCGGTTTTGCAATCCTTCGTAAGCTTGCGTCAGCTCCAAAGAAACCTGATTGAACACATCAAACGCACGTTGCAACTCCTGTGCTTTTGGATCGGGAACGACAATTTGCGTCACATCATTCATTCGAGGGAAAATCCAGTGCAATTAACAGATACAATAGTAGAATATTTCACCCAACTTTTCGCTCTTTGCTTTGATTAATCTCAAAGTTAGCAAACTATCACAGGCATGGCGGCAATCGAATCCAATCCGACAATTCCAGAAGACGCAGATAATCTAAAAGATCGTCTGCGTAATGCGTTAGCGCGCTTAAACAACCAGCAAAAAATCCTGCTGATGGTTTCTTTTGCGGTCATTGTGGCTTTACTCGTGGCCAGCAACACCTGGTTCAAACAAAGCGATTATCGCGTTCTTTTCTCCAATATTTCAGAACGTGACGGTGGCGCAATTATTGCGTCCCTTGAGCAACTCAACGTCCCCTACAAATTCAGTGAAAGTGGCGGAGCCATTTTAATTCCCGGCGTTCGGGTGCATGAAGTTCGTCTTCGCTTAGCCACTCAAGGCTTACCCAAAGGAGGGGGCGTTGGCTTTGAACTGATGGAAAATCAAAAGTTTGGCATCAGCCAATTTGCCGAACAAGTTAATTACCAGCGCGGCCTTGAAGGTGAATTGTCACGAACCATTCAGTCGATTGGCTCGGTGCAGGCCGCTCGTGTTCATTTGGCGATCCCCAAGCCAACAGTATTCGTACGTGAAGAATTAAAGCCCTCCGCCTCGGTAATGCTAAACCTTTATCCAGGACGGTCTCTCGAAGCATCGCAAATTGCGGGTATCCAGAATTTGGTAGCGGCCAGCGTCCCGAGCCTAGCGGTTTCGAGCGTGACACTGATTGATCAGAGTGGCGCGATGCTTTCCCAACTTAAAAGCAAACTCATGGAAGCCGGACTTGATCCGACGCAGATCAAGTATGTTCAGGAAATTGAAGCGAACGCCATTAAGCGTATTGAAGATATTTTGCTCCCCATTGTGGGTAACGGTAACGCCCGAGTCCAAGTCGCCGCAGATGTTGATTTTTCGCAAAACGAACAAACAGCAGAAACCCACCGGCCCAATACGACACCGCCGGATATTGCTATTCGCAGCCAGCAAACCAGCGAATCAGGTACTGTCACGCCTAACGCTCAAGGCGTACCTGGCGCCCTAAGCAATCAACCGCCCGTCCCCGCCACCGCCCCAATTGTCGAACCCCCAGGCCTTGGCTCAGGACAAAACGGTTCGGGCCAACCGATAAATACGCGTAAAGACTCGACAATCAATTACGAAGTCGACAAAACGATTCGCCACACCAAACAATCCATCGGCACCATCAATCGACTATCCGCCGCCGTAGTAATCAATCATCGCAAAGATGCTAGAGGCTTACTCAAGCCGCTTGAAGAAACTGAAATCAAGCAAATTAATGTACTGGTTAAAGAAGCGCTGGGATTCAAAAAAGAACGCGGAGATACCGTTTCGGTAGCTAACGCGCCGTTCTCAACGATTGATCGCAATGAGATCGTGATTCCCATGTGGAGAGATCCTGAAGTTCTTTCTTTGCTCAAGGAATTTTTCAAGTATGCAGCGCTGGCCGCCATTGTGCTTTACCTCATAATTAAGGTTATTCGACCACTGATCAAGACCATGACCGAGGTTCCACCAGAGGAACAGCCCGAGACGCTTGGTGAGAACGTCGACATAGTTGATGACGAGGAGACCATAACCCCACCGACAGCCGCCGAATCCTTCGAAGAAAAACTTGCACAGGCACGCGCTATCGCTCAACAAGATCCGAAGGTTGTCGTCAATATCATCAGAGACTGGACAGCCAATGGCGGTGAAGAAGGCATAGAAAAGAGTGCAATTTTGCTTATTTCACTGGGCGAGGATTTCGCTTCTCAAGTACTCATGCATCTCACTCCCAAGGAAGTGCAGAAACTCGGGCACGCCATGGCCGCGCTCAAGACGGTACCACGTGCGCGCGTCGAGGAAGTGCTGGCCGAGTTCCAAAGAACGGTGAACGAATCGGCGGCTGTGCATGTTGATACCGATGCTTACGTGCGTTCGGTACTGACCAAAGCACTGGGTGACGACAAAGCCGCCAACCTCATTTCGCGCATCCTGCAAGGTGGCGAAACCAACGGGATTGAAGGGCTCAAATGGATGGATGCGCCGACCGTTGCCGATCTCATTCGCAACGAGCATCCACAGATTATTGCCACCATTCTTGTGCATCTGGAGAATGATCACGCCAGCGCCATACTTAACCAGTTCACTGATCGCTTACGCAACGATGTGGTGTTACGTATCGCCACCCTAGAAGGCATTCAACCCGATGCCTTGAGAGAGTTGAATGACGTCATGCTGCGTCTGCTCTCGGGTTCTGCCAATATCAAGAAAGCCGCCATGGGTGGGGTTCGTTCAGTGGCCGAGATTCTTAACTTCATGGGTAGTGCCAATGAAGCCACCGTCATTGAGTCAATCCGCGAATATGACCCGGATCTCGCGCAACGCGTTCTTGACGAAATGTTCGTCTTTGAGAATCTGCTTGACCTTGATGATCGTGCGATCCAATCGCTGCTGCGTGAAATCCAATCTGATTCGCTGATTCTGGCGATGAAAGGTGCCTCAGAAAACTTACGTGAAAAAATCTTCAAGAACATGTCGCAACGCGCCGCTGAAATGCTGCGCGAAGACTTGGAGTCGCGCGGCCCGGTACGTCTCTCTGAGGTCGAAGCCGAGCAAAAGGAAATCCTCAAGATCGTCCGCCGATTGGCCGACGAAGGCCAGATCGTGCTAAGCGGCGCGGGTGGCGAGGAAATGATCTGAGCCTCGTGCGCCCATGACCGGTTTCATCCCCAAAGAAAAACTATCGGCTTATGAACGCTGGGAGGTTGCTGCCTTTGACGAGGCCGAGCAAGCCGCAGCCAATACCGCCCTTGACGTCGCGCCGGAGCCGGAAGCGGAGCCAGAACCCGAGCCCGATCCTGAGCCCGTTATCGCATTACAGGATGAGCCGCCCGTCATTTTTCCAACCGCCGCTGAAATTGAGCAAATGCATGTTGACGCGCATCAGCAAGGCTATGACGCGGGTTATGAAGAAGGCATTGCTAAAGCCCGCGATGCCGCCGCGCAAATTGATACCTTAATGTCGAACCTGCAACACGCGCTGCACGAACTCGACCAACAGGTCGCCGAACAATTGCTGTCTACCTCCGTTGAGATTGCCAAACAAGTCATCCGTCAAAGCCTAAAGATCAAACCCGAATGGCTTATTCCGGTCGTCAAAGAGGCTATTGCCACGCTTCACCCGCATCAAGGGCATCCCTTGCTGATCGCCCATCCAAAGGACGCCGTACTGATTCGCAGTCACCTTGGCGAGCAACTTTCCCACACCAACTGGAAAATTATTGAAGACGCCTCAATCACTCCCGGTGGCTGTCGCGTCGAACTAGGCGCCAGCGAAGTCGATGCCACCCTAGAAAGCCGCTGGCAGCGGGTGCTAGAGTCCATCGGTGTCAGCCAAGAATGGCTAAGTGACGAAGGCTGATGTCGCATGAGTCTGAGCGATCAAAACAAGCACCTATCGGGTTGGTCTGATTTTCTCGAAAACTGCCGCGATGCCGCGAGTCAATCCACACCCTTGCTCCCCAGCGGGCACCTTACCCGCATCAATGGGCTGGTCATGGAAGCCGCAGGACTCAAACTGCCTCTGGGCAGCTCCTGCCGAATACTCCCTGTGGGTGGTTCGCCAATTGAAGCCGAGGTTGTTGGATTCAATGGAGAGCGACTTTTTCTCATGCCTTGCGAAGATGTCTATGGCTTGTCTCCGGGAGCCAAGGTTGTCGCCTTAGAAGCACCGTGTACCGCACCCAAAATAGGGCAGCCTACGGCCATCCGACGCCGAGCGGTTGACCGAGCGAAAATGCTGCCCGTCGGCGAGAGTCTGCTGGGGCGAATTGTCGATGGGGGTGGCCGCCCCCTAGATCAACTTGGCCCGCTCCAAACCGAAACCATGCGCCCACTACAGGGACGCCCCATCAACCCGATGTTACGCGCCGCCATCGAGCAGTCACTTGATGTGGGCGTGCGGGCCATCAACGCGCTGCTTACCGTGGGACGCGGACAACGCATGGGATTATTCGCCGGTTCGGGCGTGGGCAAAAGTGTTCTACTCGGGATGATGGCACGCTACACATCGGCGGACGTGATTGTGGTCGGGCTAATCGGCGAGCGTGGCCGTGAAGTCAAAGAATTCATCGAGCAAATTCTCGGCAAAGAAGGTCTAGAACGCTCCGTTGTCGTCGCCGCCCCCGCTGACGTCAGCCCCTTAATGCGTCTTCAAGGCGCGTCATATGCCACATCGATTGCCGAATATTTTCGCGATCAAGGTCGCCATGTTTTGCTAATCATGGACTCGCTCACTCGTTTTGCTATGGCGCAACGAGAAATCGCCTTAGCCATCGGCGAGCCCCCCGTCACCCGAGGCTACCCGCCTTCGGTGTTTGCCCGACTGCCCCAACTTGTTGAACGTGCGGGCAACGGCGCGGATGGCGGCGGCTCAATCACGGCCTTTTACACGGTACTGACCGAGGGCGACGACCAACAAGACCCCATTGCCGATGCCGCCCGCGCCATCCTTGACGGACACATCGTGCTTTCGAGAACGCTATCGGATGCCGGCCACTATCCGGCCATTGATATCGAACAATCCATCTCGCGGGCGATGGTCAGTCTGATCAAACCAGAACACTTTGAGAAAATTCGTCAATTCAAACAATTTTACACACGCTACCAACGTTCTCGTGACCTGATCAGTGTTGGTGCTTATGCTAGCGGTTCCGATCCATTACTCGATCAAGCCATCAAACTTTATCCCGCATTTGAAAATTTTTTACAGCAAACGCTGAATCAACGCGCTGATTTTCCGCAAAGCCTTGATCAACTCTTTGCTTTAGTCTAACCCCGTAATCATGGCCAAGCCGTTCTCACTCCAAGTCGTTCTTGATTTAATGCAAGTCCGTGCCGACGAAGCCACCAATCGTCTAGCACGCCTAATCGCCAACGAACGCGATGCAAAAGTCAAACTCCAAATGCTGCTACAGTATCGTGACGAATACGCCACGCGCTTCCAGCAAGCCGCGCAAAACGGACTGAGACCCAACGAATGGCAAAATTTTCAGGAATTTCTCATCCGCATAGACGACGCCATAGAAGCGCAAAACCAGACCGTCCAGCAAGAGATACAAAACACCTCAACAGGCCAGGCACACTGGCAGCAGCAACGCATTAAACTCAAGGCATTTGACACCCTATCTGATCGCCACTTTGCCAACGAAGAAATTCTGCAGATTCGGCACGAACAAAAAGCCCAAGACGAATACGCCGCCCGCCTCAGACTCGACGACGATTCGCTATAGGCCAAGAGAGCGTTGCGCTAACCGCTCAAGTGCCCGCGCTTGTGGGAGCGCATGGACAAACTCGAATCGAGCGCAATTCCTTACCCCTACTGCAAACAATCACCCGCGTTGACCCGATGGGTGCAGCCATCCGGCTGATCGAAATGGATGCCTTCAGCAATACGGATCGCTTGGCGGCTAGACTTTAATTCATCGGGTTCTGCTTTCGTCTCTTGATGAGACGAGCATGATGGACTTTCTGGCGAAAGTTCCTCACGTCAGCTCACCCTGTCGCTGCATTTAGCAAGGGGGCTGTTTCGCAAATTCCACCATCGACGACCCCGTTGTCGTCATCCCCGTCTGCGCCCATAAATGCGCGTAAAAACTCCACGACAGCAGGTTTTAATCCCTTATTTTGCGCCGTGATGGTTTATTTTACATTTATTTATCGTCATAAAAAATTTCAAGTCGATGATTTCAATAGAAGTTACATAATGCCAAACGAGTGTCTATGCATAAAGTCATATATGCAAAAGGATTACTCTCATATACCATCAGAATCCAGTGAAAAAATAAATGCTTTGTACCTTCAAGGAGTGATACAACATATAGACCATTAGGCTTCGCGACATCCGGCATAAAAATGTGCTGTGTTTTTCCAAATGTTAGCAGGGCGCATAAGCCAATCGATGCTGCGCCTAGTAGGTCTGTGGCAGGGGTTCCGGCAGGCCAACATCGCCGTCAAACTCCTCCTCGTCGAAATTGCGTGACTTTCCGCACCTCAACGTCTAAAAAATCAGGATCATCCCCATTCGAACATTGCAACAGGGGAGGTTGTTTTTTAACCCTTAATAAATTGACATAACATTTAAAGGAATGCCATGAAATCCAACGATTTTCGTTCGGCTGACGCTCACAATGTAGTAGCCAATGAACAGGATGCGTCGCTTCAAGAGGTGTCGTCTGACATCGCATCGCCAGTCGGCACACCTGAGCTTCAAGCTGCGCAGCAGACGGCTGGCAAAAAGAAAAAGACCGTCAAGCGCAAGCCTTCAGAGGACGAAGATCAGGACGCCTCGGCACAATCTTCCGATGTCAGCGACACGCTCGCTGACGCGCAGGATGGCGAAAGCAGTCAGAGCGCCAGCGATGAACCGCTACAGCTGGCCCAAGTCGAAGTAGAAACGCTTGGCGACGCTTCTGTGTCGGGGGGCGCCGCCAATCCGGCGGCCTCGGGTAGCGTTGAAGTAGCCGCTGGTACCGGTGCAGGTGCGGCACTCGCTCTGGCGTTCAGCGCTGTCGGTTTGGGAACCATCTTTACGGCAGACGGAGGAATCACAGGTGCCGTTGCGGCAATTAGCAATTTGGTTGGCGGCAACCTTCAGATGGGCCCATTCAAAGCGGGGACGGTCACCGTCCAGCTTTATCAACAAGATGGCAAAACTAAACTTGGCCTAGCCGGTATCGTGGACAAAGACGGAAATTTCAGTATTGACATCGGCGCTTACAACGGCGTAGTCATCGCCAAAGTGGTTAACACCGATACTGGCGGAGACTATATCGATGAAGCTACGGGGCAATTAACTGATCTTGGCACCCTAGGCTTGCTCGCGGTTGGGGTGAACAGCGGCGCAGGCATGGCCCTCAACATCAACCCGTTGACCACGATTGCCGCACGAAAAATGATGGCGGCGGATGGCAGCGTAGCCTCTGCACAGGATGTCATCGATTGGAATGCCGCCATCGCCAAGATTTTCGGGTTGACCGGCGACGTGACCACCAGCGCCGATGTGTCACCGACGCTCGCCGCCTTTTCCGGCATTGACTCGAAGAATGGCGGTAATCAGGAAACCACCCTAAGTACGCTCGTATCAAACATCTCAGGAGACAAAGCGAGCGCAGTTCTCGGAGGCGATGGGAAGCTGTTGCTTATTGAAGGGGTCAGCATCGCCGAGGTTAATACGCCGGGTACGCTTAAGAGCGTGGGCGCTACCTTGTCCAGCAAAGGCCCGATCACCATTGATCCGATTACGGGCGATGGGGTCATTCTTCCCAATGAAGTGACCGCCGGGATCAGCCTCACCGGCACCGTCGTTGCCGGTTATACCGCCGTCAATCTAAGCTTTGCTGGCACCGCCGCCACCGGTACCGCTGTCGTTACCGGCACCCAATGGACTTACACGCTTCAGGCCGCCGACATCACGGCCTTGGGCGCGGATGGTGTCAAAACCATTGTCGCTACGGCCACCCAATCGGGCAGCCCGGCGTTAACGGTCTCCAGCTACGTCGTACTCAACATCATCGATAACGCCCCAACGGACATCTTGCTGAATGAAGTCATCACATCCACCGACGCCTCTGGCAAGACGGTCACCACGATCAACCCGATTGGCCCGACGGCTGAAAACACCGCGACCACGTCTCACCTCAAAGTCGGCACCGTCCGATTTATCGACGACGGTCTAGGGACCAATACCGCCACGCTCACCGGCGCGGACGCCAGCTACTTTGAAGTCGTTGGCAATGAGCTTTTCTTCAAGGCCGGCGATGTGCTCAATTTTGAGTCTAAGCCAAGCTACACCATCACCCTCAATGTGGGGTCAAAAACAAAAACATTTATTATCAACCTGTCTGACGTGAACGAAGCCCCGACGGCGCCCGCTACGGTCACCGTACCGCAGGCCGTGATTAATCAGACTTGGGCGGGTATCGACACGGGTTTCACCGACGTTGATGCGGGCGCGAATGGAACCCTCAAATACGCACTTGACGACGCAAGCCTCGCCGCCGGTTTTAGCATCAATGCGTCGGGCCACATTTCGCATAACAACTTCGACGCGGTAAGCACAACACCGTATTCTCTGACGGCAACAGCCACCGATGGCGGTGGTTTGACGGCCACCAAAACGCTCGATGTCAGTGTGCTCGCCCCGCCGGTAGTACAACGCATCAGCGTGACCGACCGCGTTGGCAATACCAATCTAGGCCAATCCGGCGATGCGCTAAATTTTGTCGTCACCCTGAGCGAAGCGGTGACGAGCACGGGGCCGATGACGGCGCATTTCAGCGTTAACGGCCAGGACGTAACCGCTACCGCCACAGCAGTGACCGGTGTCAACACCCTCACCTTCACCGGCAGCGTACCGGCAACAGGCAATGGCACAGCCATCAGCTTAACCAGCCTAGTGGCTGACAATTCGGGCGCGATCACCGGTAATGTCACGCACCAACTTTTAGTTCCACCAACAGCCGATTCCATCACCTACACCGGCTACACGGTAGACAATACCGCGCCGACACTCTCCAGCACCGCGCCGTCATACACGCTGGGTGCCGCCCTAACCGGCGCGACGGGTGGCGATACCCAGGGAGAAACCATCACCCTGACCATTACCTTTGACGATACGGTAAGCGGCCTGACCAGTGGCACCGACAGCAGTATCTTTACGGTAGGAGGAACCGGAGTCAGCGCAAATTGGGGTGGCAGCGGTAACACTCGCACGCTGACCTATACCATTCAGGCAGGCAATAACGGCCAAGCTATGATTGATGAGGCGGCGCTCAATACGGTGCTAAGAACACACATCAGCAACGCCGCAGGCAACGCCTTTACCCACGGTGCCATTGCCGAGATCGACACCACACCGCTGCCGGTGATTGACACCACGGCCCCGACGGTGAGTTCAGTGAGCATCAGCCACGGCTCCAATAGGCAAGGCGCTTACTTGAACGTGGACGACATTGTTACCGTTGCCGTGATAATGAGCGAGGCCACCACCGTTACTGGCACGCCAACGCTGACCTTAAACCTCGACAGTGGCCCACGTACGGCGACCTATGCGAATACGAGTGGATCATTACTTTATTTCACCTACACCATTGCGGCGGGGGACACGGATACTGACGGGATTGCGATTGATGCCAACCTAGCGCCGGGTACGGCCACGCTAACGGACGCGGCGGGTAATGCGGCGGTGACGACCTTTAATCCGGTTCTCTTGAATGGGAGTTATAAGGTTGACACGACGGCCCCAACACTTTCCAGCACCGCACCATCGTACACGCTAGGCACCGCCGTAGCGGGCACGGCGGGCAACAGCGAGAATGAAACCATCACCCTGACCCTAACCTTTGACGGTGCCGTGAATGGTCTGACCACGGGTAGCCTCGACGACGTTAGCATCTTTAAGGTCGGCGGAACCCTTGCCAGCAACGGGGTAAGCGCAAGTTGGCATGGCACTGATGGCACCAACATACGCACGCTGACCTATACCATTCACGCCGGCCAGAACGGCCAAGCCATGATTGATGAGGTGGCGCTCAAGGCGGTGCTGGAAAGCGGCATCAGGGATGCCGCAGGCAACGCCTTTACCGACGGCGCCATTACCGAAATCGACACCACGGCGCTGCCGATGATTGACACCACCGCCCCGACACTCTCCAGCACCGCGCCGTCGTACACGCTGGGTCCCGTCCTAACCGGCACGACAGGTGGCGACAGCTTGGGTGAAACCATCACCCTGACCATTACCTTTGACGGTACGGTAAGTGGCCTGACCAGTGGCACCGACAGCACTATCTTTACGGTAGGAGGAACCGGAGTCAGTGCCAACTGGGGTGGCAACGGCAACACGCGCACGCTGACTTATACCATTGGTGCCGGTCAGAACGGTCAAACCGTTATTGATGAGGATGCGCTCAATACGGTGTTAACGAGATACATCAGCGACGCCGCAGGCAACGCCTTTACCCACAGCCCCATTGCCAACATCGACTCCCAGCCGCTACCGGTGATTGAAACCGCCCCGATACTCTCCCGCTCGACTCCGGCTGATGATCGGTCATTGTTGCCTGAGAGCAACATTGTGCTGACTTTCAACAAAAACGTGTTTATGGGGACGGGCAATATCGTCATTACCAATGCCAACACGCCCAGCGACACGCGGATTATTGCTATTACCGATAGCACCCAAGTGACGTTTAGTGGCGCTACTCTGACGATCAACTCGACCAACAATTTGGTTTTAGGAGGGGCGTATTACGTCACTGTGGAGGCTACGGCAGTTAAAGATTTCTTTGGCAATTATTATGTTGGGATGGCTGATGCCACGACCTTGAATTTTTCTGTCTTTATTCCTATTGAGCTTTCAGCGATTGCGGCAGGGACGGGAGGGTTTGTCATTAACGGTGAAGCCGCAGGTGACAACAGTGGTATCTCGGTATCGGACGCGGGCGATGTCAACGGCGACGGTTTGTCCGACTTGATTGTAGGGGCCAG
>CAIWVX010000012.1 GCA_903916205.1 uncultured beta proteobacterium | reverse complement strand
GCCGCTTTGTTGAGCACGAATCTGGGCGTCAAAGCTTTTTAGACGCTGGATTAAATCGGCGTTGAGGGATTGCTCGTGACTGTAGGCCGTCGCCGGAGCAAAGTTCACGCGGCATTCGAGTTTGCCGCGTGACACTTTGGCGCTGAACAGTTCACGTAGCGCGGGTTCAACAGCGCGTAGCTCCTCACAAACACGGAATTGGAAATCAAGATAACGTGAATTAACGCTTTTAAGTTCGATGTGCAACGCGCCGCGCTCAACATCTCGCGTTCTAGCGGCATAGCCGGTCATGCTATAGATCATGGTCGTCCTGAAGAATGAAGTTACCGGCAGTAATTGACTTTACAGTCCGCAGTCAAAGCCTGAAAATGACCGCAAATCACATGATAGCTTCGATACGGATGGCGCAACAAGCAAACCCCGCTCTTCCTTCTTGTTTCCAGTTCGATGAATGCCGTATTGAGCATCAAACTTCACTGGGCGGCTTCTCTATCGTTTATCTTGTGACCCATCCCCGGAACGAATTTGTGGTCATCAAGGATTGCCTGCCAAACTGTTTCAAACCGTTTAATACCCCCCATACAGCGCCCGATCAAAGCGTTTCAATCGTCAAAATAGGAATCCTATGCGCCCTAGCCAACGCCCGCTTGCTCAACTTCGTAATGTTTCCATCACGCGTCACTTCACTCGTCACGCCGAAGGTTCGGTGCTCATTGAAATGGGCGACACCCAAGTGCTGTGTACGGCCAGCATCGAAGAGTCGCTCCCGTCTTTCCTGCGTGGCAAAGGGCAGGGCTGGGTTACGGCTGAATATGGCATGTTGCCACGCGCCACGCATACCCGTAGCGCCCGAGAAGCGGCCAAAGGCAAGCAAAGCGGTCGTACGCAAGAAATCCAGCGACTGATTGGCCGCTCCTTGCGTGCCGTGACCGACCTCAAAGCCCTCGGCGAACGCCAGATTACGCTCGATTGTGATGTCTTGCAGGCCGATGGTGGCACCCGTTGCGCCTCAATTACCGGAGCCTGGTTGGCGCTTCACGACGCTTGTGCGCAACTGGTGGCCAAAGGCAAATTGTCGGCTAATCCGATTCGTGACCATGTGGCCGCTATTTCAGTCGGTATCTATCAGGGACGCCCTGTGCTTGATCTTGACTATCTCGAAGACTCGAACTGCGATACCGACATGAATGTGGTCATGACTGGCCGCGGTGGCCTTGTTGAAATCCAAGGCACGGCCGAGGGCGAAGCGTTTACCCGCGCTCAGATGAATCAGTTGCTTGATCTCGCCGATGCGGGTATCCACGAACTGATTGCCCGGCAGAAAGCCGCACTCGCTGCATGAAACTCGTTGTCGCCTCCAACAACCCCGGCAAGCTCCGGGAATTCGGAGAACTGCTCGCACCGCTCGGCTGGGAAGCGCTCGCGCAAAAAGAACTCGGCGTAGCTGAATGCGCTGAACCGCATTGCACCTTCGTCGAAAACGCGCTGGAAAAAGCCCGCCACGCCTCTCGCAGCACGGGCCTACCGGCACTGGCCGACGACTCTGGCCTTTGCGTTCGCGCGCTCGGCGGAGCCCCCGGCGTTTATTCGGCGCGCTATGCGGGAGAACCCAAATCCGATGAGCGCAATAACCAGCAACTAATCGCCGACTTGGTCGACCACGCTGATCGGCGCGCCCATTACGTCTGCGTTTTGGTCTTTGTGCGTCATGCCAACGACCCCCAACCGATTATTGCCGAAGGCGAATGGCACGGTGAGATTGTTGATCAGCCGCGTGGGCAGGGTGGCTTCGGCTACGACGCTTTTTTCTATCTGCCCGCGCTTAACAAAACAGCCGCCGAACTTGATTCGGACGAAAAAAACCGGTTTTCCCACCGGGGTTTGGCCCTCCAAGACCTCATCAAACGTATGCCAAACAATCGCTGATGGTTGGCAATACCAGCGCTCGCGTCATCCCGATCACGGTGCAGAATTGCGCTTCGTCGCGGGCGGAAGGTCCGCTTGAATTTAGGCAAGCCTTACCGCTATCGCTCTACGTGCATATCCCGTGGTGCGTGCAAAAATGTCCCTACTGCGACTTTAATTCACACCAAGCGCACGAGACGATTCCAGAAACCGAGTACATCGCCGCACTGATTAGCGATCTCGAATCGGCTTTGCCGCAAATTTGGGGCCGCAAAATCTCAAGCCTTTTTTTCGGTGGCGGTACTCCGAGCCTGCTCTCAGGGCAAGGTCTCGATACGCTGTTGACCGCCATTCGCACGCGCTTACCGCTG
>CAIWVX010000011.1 GCA_903916205.1 uncultured beta proteobacterium | reverse complement strand
GCGGGGCATGAAATTGTGCCCGTGCTGAACAAGATCGACTTGCCTGCCGCCGAACCGGAACGGATTCGCCAGCAGATTGAAGATGTGATCGGGTTGGATGCGTCGGACGCGGTGCTGATCTCGGCCAAGTCGGGGCTTGGGATACCCGATGTGCTGGAAGCCATCGTCACCCGCCTGCCCCCGCCGAAAGGCGACCGCGATGCGCCGCTTAAGGCGATGCTGGTGGATAGCTGGTACGACCCCTATCTGGGCGTTGTCGTCATGCTGCGCGTGATGGACGGTGTGGTCAAAAAGGGCGACCGCATTCGCATGATGCAGACCAATGCGGTCTACGGCATTGAAAAACTGGCCGTGCTAAAGCCGCAGATGGTGGATATTGCCGAACTGGGGCCGGGCGAGATTGGCATTTTCACCGCCCAGATCAAACAAGTGCGCGACACGCGGGTGGGCGATACCGTCACCCATGAACGCAAGGGCTGTGCCGAACCGCTGCCCGGTTTTAAGCCCGCGCAACCTGTGGTGTTCTGCGGCCTGTTTCCGGTGGATGCCGCGCAATTTGAAGACCTGCGCGATGCGATTGAAAAGCTGTCGCTGAACGATGCCTCGTTTTCGACGGAAATGGAAACCTCGGCAGCGCTTGGCTTTGGCTTTCGCTGCGGGTTCTTGGGCTTGCTGCACCTAGAGGTGATCCGCGACCGGTTGGAGCGGGAATATAATCTGGAACTGATCACGACAGCCCCGTCGGTGGTGTTCCATCTGTATATGAAAGACGGCGAGGTGCGCGATTTGCACAACCCCGCCGATATGCCCGACCTGACCTTTGTCGACCATATTGAAGAGCCGCGTATTAAGGCCACGATCATGGTGCCCGATGAATACTTGGGCGACATTTTGAAGCTGTGCCAAGATCGGCGCGGGATTCAGATGGATATGAGCTATGCGGGAACCCGCGCCATGGTGGTTTATGACCTGCCCTTGGCCGAGGTGGTGTTTGATTTTTACGACCGCTTGAAATCTGTCTCGCAAGGTTATGCCAGCTTTGATTATGTGCTGTCAGAATACCGCGAGGATTTTCTGGTCAAGATGTCAATCTTGGTGAACGACGAACCCGTCGACGCCCTGTCGATGATGGTGCACCGCGACCGCGCCGAGATGCGCGGACGCGCTATGGTGGAAAAGCTTAAAGAGCTGATCCCCCGCCATATGTTCAAAATCCCGATCCAAGCCGCCATCGGCGGCCGTGTGATCGCCCGCGAAACCCTGTCTGCCATGCGCAAAGACGTGACCGCCAAGTGCTATGGCGGCGATGCGTCGCGCAAGAAAAAGTTGCTCGAGAAGCAAAAAGAGGGTAAGAAGCGGATGCGGCAGTTCGGCAAGGTCGAGATCCCGCAGGAGGCGTTTATTTCGGCGTTGAAGATGGATGGGTGAGGGAACCCTCGAACGATTCTAATTTTATTTTTTTAAATTAATCGGAGATTAAAATGCCAAGAATTATTGAAGAAATAGGTATTGCGCCGTCACTCCATACTATTTCGGTAGATTTCTACTCGTTAAAGGGAAACAAGCGAGAGGAAATAATAAACGCTGCGGATAACTCGAATGCTTTTGAGGGCCGCAGCCAATGGTATGTGTTTGAATTCATAAACCCGGTTTACTTGAAAAGCCTTGAAGTCAGGTTTGAGGGGTACGAATCGCATAATGGATTTCAGTTTAAAGTCGATCACGTCGACGGAACCCAACATGATGAAGTAATCCCCGTAGGAGCCGACAAGGTTACACTGCAGATGGGAAAGTTAGCAAACGGGTTTCGGTTCAAGCCAGATTCGAAGATTCTAACACGCCCAAAGTTGTGTTCAATTGAAGCTCGTGGCTTTACTATAGAAGAATTTTATCAATTCGAATGGGCAATTCGAAATTACGAAAAGAGTATCGAAGAGCTGGAAAAACGAGAAGCACTTCAAGGTTCTTTGATGGAGAGCATAAGTTTATTAAACGGTGAAAAGGCAAGGCTTGAGGGTGAAATTGGAAAATCGCGCGCAGAGGCCGCAGAACTCTTCAGGTCCTCCTCCAAAATGGAGCTTGAGCAACAGAGTTCTGAAACCAAATTGACCGAATTGAAGCGCGAATTACAAAAATTTGAATTAAAAATGGACGAAACAACAAAAAAATTATGGGAAAAGGAGAAAGAATTTAATGATCAAGTTGATAAGTTACGGTTGTTTCCCACAGAAATTT
>CAIWVX010000010.1 GCA_903916205.1 uncultured beta proteobacterium | reverse complement strand
TCCGCCGATTTCCGCTCACAACAAAAAAAGCGGACAATTCATGTGCTACAGAACCGGACAAATCTAAAAACCCGTGACAGTGCTTTTTTACCCAGTGCTTTTTTACCCAGTGCTTTTTTACCCAGTGCTTTTTTACCCAGTGTTTTTTTACCCAAATTCCGCGATTGAAGTTCTCCCAGCCTGCCGGACAATATTTTTTTACATTTTTGGTGCGGAAAATAGGTTCAATGTAACTACTCAGGTAGTCCAAAAATAACGGTAGTCTGAGTATTGGACGTTTGAGCATAAGCCTGCGGAACGCCGCGTTAAGAGCTTCTGCTACAGGCTTCGGGCTTATTCAATCTCTTGGGTATGATTCCTCGCGGCTTGCCGCGACCCAAAAAGTGGCGATTCAGTGCTTGAGTTTGGCAAAGGCGCTGGCCATCGCCCCGGCTGGGTCAAGTTGCCGCGTTTGTTGCTGTTTGGCTTTGGCTGACATGGGCGCACCGCCGATTTTTGGCGCAATGGGCGTGCCGTCGGTGAGGCGCATGGTGAGCGCAATGCGCTTGCGTGGCACGTCGATTTCCACCACTTGAACTTTGACCACGTCACCCGCCTTGACGACTTCGCGCGGGTCTTTGACGAACTTGTTGGAGAGCACCGAAATATGCACCAAACCGTCCTGATGCACGCCGATGTCGACGAAGGCTCCAAAATTAGCGACGTTGGTGACTACGCCTTCAAGAATCATCCCCGGTTGTAAATCCTTGACCTCTTCGATGCCGTCCTTGAAGACGGCGGTCTTGAATTCGGGGCGCGGATCGCGACCCGGTTTTTCCAGTTCCTTGAGAATATCTTGGACTGTCGGCAGGCCGAATTTATCGTCGATGTATTTCGTCGCTTGCAGTGATCTCACCAGTCGCGAATCGCCGATGACCTCGCGCAGGCCTTTTTTGATGTCAGCCAGAATGCGTTCGACCAGTGGGTAAGCTTCAGGATGCACCGACGAGGCATCAAGCGGGTTATCGCTGCCATTGACGCGCAGGAAACCGGCGGCCTGTTCAAAGGTTTTTTCGCCCATCCGTGGTACGTCCAGCAGGGCTTTGCGGTTGCGGAAAGCGCCATGCTTATCGCGATAAGCGACGATGTTGGCGGCCAACGTGCTGTTGAGGCCGGAAACACGCGTCAGCAGCGGCGTCGAGGCGGTATTCACATCAACGCCGACGGCATTCACGCAGTCTTCGACAATACCGTCAAGCGCCCGTGCCAATTTGCTCTGACTAACGTCGTGCTGGTATTGACCCACACCGATGGATTTAGGATCGATTTTGACCAGTTCGGCCAGCGGGTCTTGGAGACGGCGAGCAATCGAAACCGCACCACGCAGACTGACGTCGAGTTCAGGGAATTCGCGCGAGGCGTACTCGGAGGCTGAGTAAACCGAGGCCCCGGCTTCGGAGACGACAATCTTGGTCATATTCAAATCGGGAACCTGCTTGATCAGATCAGCCGCCAGCTTATCCGTCTCACGCGAGGCGGTGCCGTTACCAATGCTGATTAGGTTAACGTTGTGCTTCTTCGCCAGCAGCGCGAGGGTATGCAGCGAGCCATCCCAGTCACGACGCGGCTCGTGCGGGTAGATCGTAGTGGCATCAAGCAATTTGCCGGTAGAGTCGACCACGGCCACTTTGCAACCGGTACGAATCCCGGGATCGAGGCCCATCGTGGCCCGCTGGCCTGCCGGGGCCGCGAGCAGGAGGTCTTTCAGATTGCAGCCAAAAACGCGAATCGCTTCTTCTTCGGCGCGTTCGCGTAGGGCGTTCATTAAATCGAGTTCAAGGTGCAGGAAAATCTTGATACGCCAAGTCCAGCGCACCGTGTCGGCCAGCCATTTGTCCGCCGGGCGATCTAGCGCCTTGATCTCGAAACGCTTAGCGATACGCGCTTCGCAGGGGTTGTGGCCGAGCGGCTTGTTAGCCTCATCCAGTTCAGTGTCAAGCAACAGGGCAATCTGCAGCGCCCCTTCGTTACGTCCGCGCAGCAGCGCCAGCGCCCGGTGCGAGGGAATGGTACGAATCGTTTCGGAGTAATCAAAGTAGTCACGGAACTTGGCCCCTTCGGCTTCCTTGCCTTCAACGCCTGTTGCTTTGACCACGCCGTGCTCTTCCAAATAGGCGCGCAGATTGCCGAGCAAAATGGCGTCCTCGGAAAACTGTTCCATCAAAATCTGGCGTGCGCCATCCAGCACCGCTTTGATGTCGGCAAAGCCGGCCTCGGCGTTAATGAAACGCTCAGCTTCAGTTTCGGGTTTCAGGCCAGGATCTGCCAGCAGCGCTTCAGCCAACGGGGCCAACCCCGCTTCACGGGCCATCTGCGCCTTGGTGCGGCGCTTGGGCTTGTACGGCAGGTAAAGGTCTTCGAGACTTTGTTTGGTATCGGCGTTATGAATTTGTTCAGCCAACTCGGGCGTCAGCTTGCCCTGCTCGTCAATCGACGCCAAGATCGCCGCACGGCGCTCCTCAAGCTCGCGCAGGTAAGTTATGCGTTCATCTAAAAGACGCAACTGAATGTCGTCCAGCCCGCCGGTGACTTCCTTGCGGTAGCGGGCGATAAAAGGCACGCTTGCCCCTTCGTCGAGCAGCGCGACCGTAGCAATAACCTGTTCTTTACGACAGCCGATTTCTTCGGCAATTTTTAGCGTGATGCGTTGCGCAACAGAAGTTGTCATGGAATATTTGGTTTTTGGAAAAGGCCGAACTATAGCAACCAACGGGTGTTCTCGATCATGGATTGCTGCAAAATCGTTCAAGCCGACAGATGGAAAAACACGCCACATCGCTGCATCAAGTGATTTTCAGTGGATTACCCCAGCGCGTTGGCGATACGTAGGTAATCGCTGACCGATAATTCTTCGGCCCGTGCAGTTCGGGCTATTTCGAGTTGATCGAACAGCGAATCCTCAAGAATTCCCTTGAGGTTGTTGCGTAGCATTTTGCGTCGCTGGGAAAAGGCCGCTGAAACCAATGATGCGAATTTTTCCTCGTTTTTTGCGGTGAGTTCTTCGGCGGGCCTCGGGATAAGACGCACCACGGCTGAATTAACTTTGGGTGCGGGTTCAAAGGATTCCGGCGGGACATCCAACAACCAATCCATGACATAACGATACTGCAACATCACCGACAATCGGCCAAAGTCGGAGGTGCCGGGTTCTGCGACCATGCGCTCAACCACTTCTTTTTGCAGCATAAAATGCATGTCGCGCACCTGGCTGGCAAAGCGGGTCAAGTGAAAAAGCAATGGCGTTGAAATGTTATAGGGCAGATTGCCAACAATGTGCAGATGGCTTTGCCCTAACGCGGCAAAATCGAAAGTTAGCGCATCGCCTTCGTGAATGATGAGCTTATCCGGCGAATAACGTTGTTTTAAGCGGGCGACAATATCCCGGTCAATTTCGACGACATGCAGACGATCCAAGCGTTTCAGCAAGGGATCGGTGAGCGCTCCAAGACCGGGGCCAATTTCGACAACACAGGCTTCACGCGCAGGGGCTACGGCGTTGACGATATCGGCAATCACTTGCTGATCAATCAGGAAGTTTTGCCCGAAGCGTTTTCGTGCAATGTGCTTAGTCATCAAGGGAGGCTTGGTTTAAGCTCATTTTGTGCCTTGAATTAAGGTCACAAGGCAGCGCGCCCGACCATTTCAATGGCCTGATCAAGCGCTTGCAGCAAACTTCCTGGATCGGCGCGCCCGGTTCCGGCCAGATCAAGCGCCGTTCCATGATCAACCGAGGTGCGGATGATCGGCAAGCCCAGCGTAACGTTGATGCCGGTGCCGAAACTAGCGTACTTAAGCGCCGTTAGGCCCTGATCGTGATACATAGCCAGCACGCAATCGCCTTGTGCCAGCATCGGCGGCGTGAACAGTGTATCGGCCGGTAGCGGGCCGATTAGCGTCATGCCTTCGGCGCGTAGACGCTGTAAAACCGGCGTAATGACTTCGATTTCCTCATGCCCGAGATAGCCGCCTTCACCCGCGTGCGGATTAAGTCCGGCGACGAGAATTCGCGGCGTTGAAATGCCGTATTTCTTGCTCATTTCGGCATGAAGAATGCGCAGCGTACGTTCCAGAGATTCTTGCGTTATGGCCGCCGGAACGTCTTTTAAAGGTAAATGTGTTGTGGCTAATGCCACACGTAAGCCGCCTCCCGCAAGCATCATCACCACGTGTGGCGTCGCGGTTTTTTCGGCCAGATATTCAGTGTGACCGGTGAACGCCATTCCGGCATCGTTGATAATGCCTTTATGAACCGGGGCCGTAACCATCGCGGCAAAGGCTCCTGAGCGGCAACCGTCTAACGCACGATCAAGCAGTTGTAAGACATACGGCGAGTTGGCCGGATTTAAACGGCCAGCCAATGAAGTTGCCGCCAAAGGCACATGAAAAATATCGAGTACGCCCGGCAACGGTATTAAATCAGGCGTCCAAGCGCGCAAGGTGACGCGGTAATTGAGTTGTTTAGCCCGCTCCGCCATGAGTTCACGATCAGCGAAAATGACCGGCCTCGCCGGTAACGAGGTGTGACTTCGTTCAATCAAGCGTAGGCAGAGTTCAGGGCCAATGCCGGCGGGCTCACCCGATGTTATGGCGATGAGCGGCCAATCCTTCATGTTTAGCGTTCCTCAAGACGTAATTCGACATAGGCCCGGTCTCTCGCCTGTCGCAACCAGTCTTGAAAAGCTTCATCCATTTTGCGTTCACGCAACACATTACGTGCGGCAGCCCGCTTACGGTCTTCTGAGACATTCTGTACCCGCCGCTCAATCACTTCGATCAAGTGGAAACCAAAGGGCGACCGAATGGGTTCACTCACTTCGCCGGGGTTAAGCTGATTCATCGCCCGCTCGAACTCTGGCACGGTATCACCGGGATAAATCCAGCCGAGATCCCCGCCTTTGGGTGCCGCGCCATCTTGTGAAAAGAGTCGGGCCAACTCGACAAAGCGTTCACCATGTTTGATCCGGTCAGACAAACCAGCCAGCGTGTGCTTGGCATCGGTCTCGGAAACCACTTCGTTCACCCTGATCAAGATGTGCCTGACGTGTGTCTGCTGAACGGCAGGCAGCGCCTTGCCGCCGCTCTTTGATACCAACTTGACGATATGAAATCCATTGGGACTACGCAATATCGGAGCCACCTCGCCCGCCTTGAGAGAGACCACCGCATCGGAGAATATCGTGGGTAAACTATTCAGCGGACGCCTCCCCAGATTGCCGCCTTGCAAGCCATCGGGAGCATCAGAATAGGCGGCGGCCAACTGCGCAAATTCTTCGCCATTTTTCAGTCGATTTAACAGTTGATTGGCCTTATTTCTGAGTCGCTGAATTTGTTCCGGGTTGGCTGATTCCGGCGCACGTAACAGAATGTGCGCTAGTTCGTATTCTTCTCCGGCTCCGCCCGTCGCCGAATCGCCGGCCAGATAGTTATCGACTTCTCCCTCTGAAATGACAATTTTGTTTTCCACCTCACGCTCACGGACCCGAGCCAGCGTCATTTCTTCACGAATTTCTTCGCGAAATTTTACAAATTTGATGCCATCTTTTTGCAGTGCTTCACGAAACTGGTTGAGCGACATTTTGTTGCTTGCGGCAATGCGCTGCAGCGCCTGCTCCAGCGCCCCATCCTCAATGCGCAGACCGATGTCTCGCGCGTGTTGTAACTGAACCTTGTCCATGATCAGACGTTCAAGCATCTGTTTTTCTAGTACCTCACGCGGCGGTAACGATGTCCCTTGTCTTTTCAACTGCAAAAGCGCCTGATCAAGGCGCGCATGCAACTCGAAATAGGTAATTACCTCATCATTAACGACGGCCACAATGCGGTCGGCCAGAAGCGGTACTTTCGGTTGGCGCAGAGGCGTCTGCGCTGAAGCCGTAGCGACAACAAAGAACAGCATCATTGTGCGAAAAATTAAAGCCATTTGCGCTCCTTTTTATTGTCCAAGAAAAGAATTTTCTAACGGTTGATTGATCAGGCGGTAGCCTTGAATATTACGCCTGAGAACACTGATTGGATTCGAACCAATGCTCGAAAAATCATTAAGTTCAAGCTGAATGAACATTTGCGATGCTCCTGTATCTTGGGTCAGCGCCAGCCGCTGAACAATCCCACGCACGACCCAGCACCCCCCGTTATATTCCAGACCGACGACTGACTGGATCGTTCGCCCCGTCGGCAGGGCTGTGGAGTAAACCGCCGGGAGTTCCTTGAATGAATAATTGAATCGCCCGACACCATGCCAGCGTCCGGTAATCGGCCACTGCCCGGACAAGTCAATCTGATCGATCGGAGCCGTTAGATCCTGATTATAGCGATAGGATGCATTAAGCACCTTGCCGGGTTCAGGTAGGTAACGAACCCCCACCGAATAACGCTTAACCAACTGCTCCGCAAGACTGTACTGGGTGGCATAATCAACATACACCTTAGGGAAAACCTGACCACTGAAGGCGGCTAAAAAATCCGATTTATCCCATTTGCGATCATCGGTGCTTGAGCGAGAAACCAAATCTTGCGCAAAGTAGAAACGCTGACCGACCATGGCTCGCATGATTTCGGCACCCGTCGTTGGCTCAAGCAAGCG
>CAIWVX010000009.1 GCA_903916205.1 uncultured beta proteobacterium | reverse complement strand
TGCCAAGAAATTTTCAGATGCTTACAACTCTTTCGGCGTATCTGCCAAGGCCAAACGGGCTGAGCAAATTGCAGGAACCGCGCGCATTAGCAGCGTTCCCGCGATTGTCGTCGATGGCCGTTATCTCCTGACCGGCAAAGAGGTCAAGTCACATGCTGACTTACTCGTCTTGGCCGAAAAAGTCATTGAAATGCGTCGCGCTGAACGCAACTCGAAGAAAAAATAAGTCCCCGATATTTAAGCCCTGAGTCGTTCTCCCGTTTTACGCCCAGTGACGCCGACAAATTGCGCCAAGAAAGTCTTTATCACTGGGGCTTCGTCCGGCATTGGGTGTGCGTTGGCAGGCCATTACGCCAAACAGGGGGCGGTCTTGGGCCTTGTCGCACGGCGTGGCGAAACGCTTAAAACGCTAGCGAAATCACTGATTGAGCAGGGCGCTCAAGACGTATCGTGTTATCCGCTTGATGTCAGAGAGACCGTTGCGCTA
The DNA here is from genome assembly GCA_903916205.1 of uncultured beta proteobacterium. GTDB lineage: Bacteria > Pseudomonadota > Gammaproteobacteria > Burkholderiales > Rhodocyclaceae > Propionivibrio. Next base: position 10,916 of record CAIWVX010000009.1, on the reverse strand, counting down.
GGCAAGGCGGCTGAAGATTTCATCAACCGTTTTGGCCCGCCCGATATCGTCATCGCCAATGCGGGGGTTTCGTCTGGCACGTTGACCGAGTGTGCCGAAGACCTTGAATCATTCAAGCAGATTTTTGAAATCAATCTGTTTGGCATGGTCGCGACGTTCTCACCATTTATTGCCGTCATGCAAGCGGCTGCACGCTCCGGCTCACCGGGGCGATTGGTCGGTATTGCCTCCGTCGCCGGAATTCGTGGTCTGCCCGGTGCCGAGGCTTACTGCGCCTCGAAGTCCGCCGTAATCACCTACCTTGAAAGTCTACGCCTAGAAATGCGTAGCTCGGGCCTCAAGGTCGTCACCATTGCGCCCGGCTACATCGAGACGCCGATGACTGCAATCAATGCCTACCCCATGCCTTTTTTGCTGCCTGTCGATGACGCCGCCCGACGCTTTGCTCGGGCCATTGACCGGGGCGTCAGCTACACCGTGATTCCTTGGCCGATGGGCCTCGTTGCCACGCTATTGCGGTGGCTACCCAATGCCCTTTATGACCGTCTTTTTGCTAACGCGCCAAGAAAATCGAAGGGTTTGTCCACGCATCCGAACGGGACGGGGTAGGCTCTGGCTGATGCGCGTCGCCCTCAACGCGCTGTCTTCCCTATTTTTCCTATTTCACAGGCCGATTGCTTCCCGCCACCATTTTGAACTCGAACAAGCGGCATTCGATGGCTCCGTTGTAGAGCGGGGTTTTTTTGCTCGGTGTCAGGCGCATCAATTTGGGGAGACGCAGGTCGGCGGTTAGCAGGTAGCAATTCCAGCCCGCAAAGTTGCGTTTGAGGGCGCTGCCCAGCGGCGGGTAGAAGGCCGCCAGTTCGTCTTGCTCCGATAGCCGTTCGCCGTAGGGCGGATTGCTGACCATGATGCCTTCTGGTGCTGGGGCGGCGATTTCCAGCAGATCGCCGGTGCTGAGTTTGACGGCGGGCAGCAGACCGGCGCGGTCGAGGTTGGCGAGGGCCGCACGGACGGAGACCGGGGAAATATCGCTGCCGTAAATCTGGGCGCTAGCGGCTGGTTTTTCGGCGTCCATGGCGCTATCGAGCAGCTCTTTCCAGGCGTCAAGTTGAAAGTTTTTAAGGCGCTGAAAACCGAATTTACGTCCGGCACCAGGGGCAATATTGAGGGCCATTTGTGCGGCTTCGACGAGAAAGGTGCCGCTGCCACACATCGGATCGAGCAACGGTGTTCCAGGCTGCCAACCGGAGAGGCGCAAGATACCGGCGGCGACATTTTCTTTGAGCGGGGCTTCGACGGTTTTCTGGCGCAGACCGCGCTGGTAAAGCGGTGCCCCTGAGGTGTCGATGTACAGCGTGCATTCGTCGACGGTGATAAAGCCGTGCATACGTACTTCCGGCTCGCGGGTGTCAACGTTGGGACGTTTGCCGGTGTCGGCGCGGAAGCGGTCGCAGATCGCGTCCTTGATGCGCAGGGTGATGAATTCCAGACTCTTGAGCGGGCTTTTAACGGCGGTGACGTCGACCCGGATAGTCTGGTCGGCGGTGAACCATTTCGGCCATTCGCAATCAAGCGCCAGCTTGTAGATGTCATCTTCTTTGGCGTAGCGTCCGTGGGCTACGCGCCAGAGAATACGCGTGGCAATCCGTGAGTGCAGGTTGGCGGCATAGCCGCTTGACCAGTCGGCGACAAAATGCACGCCACCGGGGATCTGTTTTAAATCCGTGACGCCAGCGGCGCGCAGGTCTTCCGCAAGCAGGGCTTCGAGGCCGCGTGGGCAACTGGCAAAAAACGTTTCCAAAGGTCAATCCTAAAAGGGTTTGAGAACAACGAGGTAGGTTACAACGAATAGCCCAAGGGTTGGGGCTTCGTTGAACCAACGGAACCAGACATGGCTGCGCGTGTTGCTTCCGTTCTGGAAGTCGCGCAGTATTTTTTTGCAATAAAAGTTGTAGCCGACGAGGCCCGCCACCAGAGTCAGCTTGACGTGCATCCACGGGCCGCTGATGCCAACGCCGAGCCAGAGCCAGAGGCCGGAGAGCAGCGCCAAATAGCCAAGTGGCGTCATAAAACGATAGAGCTTGCCAGCCATCAGCAACAGGCGGTCGCGTTCGGCCAGACTGTCCGCCGAGACCATCGCTAGGTTGACAAACAGCCGAGGCAAATAAAACAGACCGGCGAACCAGCTAACGACGAGAAAAATGTGCAGCGTTTTGATTTCGAGGTAATAGAGGTCATTCATCCATCTTTCCTTTCGTGCGGGTCGTTATGGCGGACGGCGTGGTATGCGGCGTTAATGCCGTCGGCAACTTGCGGGTAGCGCAATCGTACCCGCAATTCTTGTTTGATACGGTGGTTGTTGAGGCGGCGCGATTCGCTCATGAACGATAATTGCATGGGCGACAAGGCGGTTTGAGCTTCAACACGCGTGATGCGTGGGGCCAACGGTAAGCCAAAGCGTTCAGCTACCAGATCGAAATACTCGCCCATTTTCATGGCCGAATTGTCGCTGGCGTTATAGCAGCGGTTGGCCCGGCCATAGCGCAACGCGGCGCAGGTCAGCCGGGCCAGATCGTCGGCGTGAATGTGGTTGGTGAACACATCGTCATCCGCGCACAAGGTGCTAAGTCCCCTTTTTAGACGTTCGAGCGGCAGACGGTCGGCGGCGTAAATTCCTGGGGCGCGCAGGATGCTGACACAAACGCCCTGACGCTGGCCGAAACGACGCAATTGTTGCTCGGCATCGACGCGCCGTTTGGCCCGTGCGGTGGTCGGTCGCAAAGTTCTGGTTTCGTCGATATGTGCGCCAAAACAGTCGCCATAGACTCCGCTGGTGCTGATGTAGACCATGCGCTGCGGTCGTTTTTTTCCGCGCAGCAAAGCGGCCAGAAATTTACCCATTCGGGTGTCTTTCGGGCCACGTTCGGGCGGTGGCGCAAAGTGCAGCACCACATCCGCCAGCCCCTGAATGCGCTTCAAACTGGCGGCATGATCGAGATCCGCAAGAATCGGTCGGACGCCTGGGATGCGCCAAGCAGAACATTGTGCTGGGTCGCGCAGCAGGGCGTAGATTCGGTAATGGCCGAGCAGGTGGGGTAGGGTACGGCGAGCGACATCACCGCAGCCGACAATCAGAAGTTTTTGCACCCGGAGATTTTACCGGATTCCCGAGGATAAGGCGTTTTGATGAAGGCCAGATCGGTGTTCTGCCCAATCAGACCGTCATCATGCCGATAGAATTGCGGACGCTATTGGCGTTGACCGAAACGTAAGATGTCATTGATTCCCCGATAGCATACTCATACAATATAACCTTAACTATAGAGTGGTTTTAATCTCGATGGCATAGTGGCGTGGCCCTCATCTTCTTTGAAGGGTTCGTTTTTTATAAAAAGGGAAATCATGAAAATAAATCTTCCTGTTACGGATGTTGAAACTCTTTTGCCAGAAGGCGAATTGATTTATTCAACCACTGATCTTAAAGGCGTCATTGTTGAAGCCAACGAGACGTTTATTAAGATCAGCAACTATTCGCGAGAGGAAATGATCGGGCAATCACACAATATTGTGCGCCACCCCGATATGCCTCCTGAGGCTTTTGCTGATCTGTGGAATGATCTCAAGCTCGGTCGTCCATGGCGCGGGATCGTTAAAAATCGTCGCAAAGACGGGGGGTTTTACTGGGTTGTCGCCAATGTCTCGCCGATTCGCGAAAACGGTCAAATCATTGGTTATCAGTCGATCCGAGGTCGCCCCAGCCGTGAGGAAATTGCGGCAGCCGAGGCAGCTTATAAGCAGATTACGAAGGGCGATAAATCCATTTTCGTAGCTCATGGCGAGGTCGTAAAATATCAACCGGCTTGGCTCAGCGCCCTATCTGCCTTGCATTTTCAGATGATTCTCGTGGGTCTGACGGCACTTCTTTCGTCCATTGTTATGTTGAACAATGGACTGGGCGGCCCTGAGCTTCCCGATGCTATCGCCATCGTCTTGGCTGGCTTGGTCATGCTTTATGCCCTGTTCTTTCTTTTCATTTATATACCGCTTACCCGCCGCGATCTCGATCGTGTTTTGCATTGGCTTGAGAAGGTGTTGAGTAGCGGAAAGTTAAAAAAAGAGATTGACTCGCCCCGACGTGATGTCATCGGAGAGATTGGCCGCAAGGCTAATACCTTGGTCACCTCGGTTCAAGCCAGTATCCAAGGAATTGCTATTATTGCCGAGGAAGTGGCTACGGCGACTAAACAAGTGCATGTGGGTGTCAAAATCTCTTATGAGTCGGCGCTGAAGCAGAACGAAGCCACTGCGTCATCCGCCGCCGCGATTGAAGAAGTGACCGTCTCCATCGGGGAAGTGGCGAGTCATGCCAAATCAACCGTTGATACGGCGACGTATGCTGGTGAAGTGTCACGTCAAGGGGCCTTGGTGACACAGAATGCCACTCGGGCCATCATTTCCTTGGCCGACACTGTGCGTCAATCGGCGGAGCAGGTCGAATTGCTCGGTCAGCGTTCAGATGCAATCAGCCGTATCACGGGCGTGATTAAAGATATTGCCGAGCAAACCAATTTGCTGGCGCTGAACGCCGCCATCGAAGCGGCGCGAGCGGGAGAAGCCGGGCGTGGATTTGCGGTGGTTGCCGATGAAGTGCGTAAGCTGGCGGAGAGGACGACACAGGCCACCAAAGAAATCGGCCAGATGACGGAAACCATTCAAACTGAAACCCAGCACGCCGTCCAAGGAATGCGCTCCGGTGCGTTACAGGTGGCTGAAGGCGTTAATCTGGTCAACGAAGCGGAAGAGACCTTACGTCAAATTAACCTTGAAATGACCAAAACAACCGAAATGGTCAATGGCATTTCCCACGCTTCACATGAGCAGCAATCGGCCATGATTGAACTGGCGCAAAACGTCGAGCGCGTCTCCAACATGACCGCGCAAAATGTTGAAGTGGTCAATCAGACGGCGTCCACCGTGAACCATTTGAAAGCGGTGGCCAAGCGGATGCGCAAGGTATTGACTCAGTATGGGGTTTGACGCTTTTTGAACCGCAAGCGATTCCTGTTGAAACGCGCCGCGTAAGCTATTCGCCCAGATAAGCGGCGCGTACCTTGGGGTTCAGGAGCAGTTGCGCGGACTCGTCGGTCAGCGTGATTTCTCCACTTTCCATCACGTAGCCGCGCTGGCTGACTTCCAGTGCCAGCTTGGCATTTTGCTCGACCAGCAAGACCGTCATGCCCTGTTCGGCGACGGTGCGGATGACTTCAAAAATTTTCTGCGTCATCAGTGGGGCGAGGCCCATCGAAGGCTCGTCAAGCAGCAGCAATTTGGGTCGGCTCATCAGCGCCCGACCGATCACCAACATTTGCTGTTCGCCACCGGAAAGCGTGCCGGATAGCTGTTGAGCACGTTCTTTGAGGCGAGGGAAAAGCGAAAATACGTGCTCAATGTCAGCCGCAATTTCAGCCTTATTTTCACCCGTGTTCTGGCGGCAATAAGCCCCCATCAGCAGGTTCTCGACAATGCTCATACGCGGAAATACGCCACGACCTTCAGGGACGAGCGCGATCCCTTCGGAAATGAGTTGGTGCGGTGGCAGTGCCGAAATTTCCTTGCCGCCATAGCGAATGCTGCCACCCGCCGCATTGAGCAGACGGGCCAGCGCCTTGAGCGTACTGGTTTTACCCGCGCCGTTGGCCCCAATCAGCGCGACCATCTCGCCCTGTTTGACGTGGAAGCTGATACTGCGTACCGCCTGAATGCCGCCGTAAGCGACGCGGAGTCCGGTGACTTCAAGCAAGGCTGCCTCCCAGATAAGCTTCGATGACCTTGGGGTTTTTTTGGACGGCGGCGGGAATGTCTTCGCAGATTTTCTGACCGTAATCGAGGACGGCCACGCGGTCGCAAAGTCCCATCACCAGTTTGACATCGTGTTCAATCAGCAGGACGGTGGTGCCGTCTTTGCGGATGCCTTCGATCAGTTCACGCAAGCCTTCGGTTTCCGTTCCGTTCATGCCGGCGGCGGGTTCATCAAGCGCCAGCAATTGAGGGTCGGTAGCTAGCGCCCGGGCAATTTCCAGACGTCGTTGGTCGCCGTAGGACAGGTGGCGTGCTAGATCATCGGCGCGATCAGCGATGTTGACGTAATGCAATAGTTCTTCGGCACGGCGCCTAATCGCAGCTTCTTCTTTTCTCGTGCGTGGATCCAGAAAGACCGCGCCAAAGACGCCGGCGTGGGTGCGCACATGGCGTCCGACCATGACATTTTCCATCGCCGTCATGTTGGCAAACAGGCGAATATTCTGGAAGGTGCGGGCAATGCCGCGCTTGGCCGCTAGGTGCGGAGCGCTGTCCTTGAGTTTTTCACCGGCGAAGATCAGTTCGCCGCCATCCGGGTGGTACAGGCCGGTGAGGACGTTGAAGAAGGTGGTTTTTCCCGCGCCATTGGGGCCGATCAGGCCGTAAATCTCGCCCTGACGGATCGACAACGACACCTCGGTCAGCGCCTTGACGCCACCAAAATGCTTGCAGATACCACGGGCTTCAAGAAGTAGCGTCATTATTCGCCTTCCTTCAGCACGTCAGCCGTAGCTTCGCCCTTAAACTCGCGGCGGCGGGTGCTTGAGGGCCACAAACCAGCGGGTCGATAAAGCATAACCACAATCAACGCTAGGCCAAACAGCAACATGCGCAAGGCTTCAGGATCAAGCAGAATTTTTCCGAACAGGGCCATTTGCACCGGGCCAGCACCGTGGCGGAAAATTTCAGGAAGAAGGGTGAGCAGGATGCCGCCCAAAATAACGCCCGGAATGTTGCCCATGCCACCCAGCACCACCATGCACAGCACCATGACCGATTCCATTAGATTGAACGACTCTGGGCTGACAAAACCTTGGAATCCGGCAAACAGGCCACCGGCCACGCCGCCGAAACTAGCGCCCATCGTAAAGGCCAAGAGCTTGATGTTGCGGGTGTTGATGCCGCAGGATTTGGCGGCAATTTCGTCCTCGCGGATAGCCACCCAAGCTCGACCGATGCGTGAATTCTCCAGCCGGATGGTGACAAAAACGATGAACAGGGCCAGCGCCAAAAACAAGTAGTAATAGGCGTGTAGCGAGGGAATCGTGAAGCCGAGAAAGCTGATCGGTTTGGCTAGAGTAATGGCTCCGAAATGGATCGGGTCGATGCTTGAAATGCCTTGCGGCCCGTTGGTGATATTGATCGGGGCGTTGAGGTTGTTCATAAAAATACGCACGATTTCGCCAAAGCCAAGGGTCACGATAGCCAGGTAATCCCCGCGCAGACGCAGCGTTGGCGCACCCAGCAACGCACCGAACAGACCCGCCAGCGCGGCTCCCGCCGGGATAATGAACCACACTGGGAGATGCAGCCCAAAGTGCGGACTGGCCAACAACGCATAGAGATAGGCGCCAACGGCATAAAAGGCGATGTAACCCATATCGAGCAGCCCGGCAAAGCCGACTACGATGTTCAGCCCGAGCGCCAGCATGATGTAGAGCAAGGCAAAATCAAGAATCCGCAGCCAGGAATTGCCGAGGCTGTGGCCGACCACGAAAGGGAAAACGGCGAGGACAAGGCCCATGACCAAGGTGGCGACGATGGCCGCACGCTTGTTGTGACGCAGATCGGCGAACGAAGAAATAAAGTTCATCAGGCGCGTTCCGATACTTTTTCACCGATCAACCCGGAGGGGCGGAAAATCAGCACACCGATCAAGACAAAGAAAGCAAAAATGTCCTGATAGTGGCTGCCGAGAAAACCGCCGGTCAGGTCGCCAATGTAACCGGCTCCCAAGGATTCGATGAGACCCAGCAAAATGCCGCCGAGGACGGCCCCGGCGATGTTGCCGATGCCGCCAAGAACCGCCGCTGTAAAGGCTTTCAGGCCAAGCATGAAGCCCATGTAGTAGTGGGCAATCGAGTAATTGGCACTGACCATCAGGCCCGCCACAGCGGCCAGCGCCGAACCGATAACGAAGGTTAACGAGATGATCTGGTTGATGTTAACCCCCATCAGTTGGGCAATCGCCGGGTTCTCAGAAGTGGCGCGCATGGCGCGGCCAAGACGGGTCTTGTGAATGAGAATAATCAGGCCGCTCATCATCAAGGCGGCGATCAGGATAATGGCGATTTGCAAGTGGGTAATGGTGGCACCGAAGAGGTCGATTTCAGAACTCGGCAGGATCGGTGGAAAGGCGTGGTAGTTGCGCCCCCAGACCAGCATGGCGAGGTTTTGTAGAACGATGGAAACACCGATGGCCGTAATCAGCGGGGCTAGCTTAGGCGCCTTGCGTAGCGGTCGATAGGCAATACGTTCAATGGCAAAACCGACAGTCATGCACACGGCAGCGGCCGCCGCTAGGGCGATCAGCAGGATGACAATAACCGGCAAACCGCTATTGAGCAGTGCCTTGAGCGTTGTCAGGGCGACCATGGCACCGATCATAACCACTTCGCCGTGGGCAAAATTGATTAAGCCCATGATGCCGTAAACCATCGTGTAGCCCAAGGCCACAAGGGCGTAGATGCTGCCGAGCACGAGGCCATTGATAATTTGCTGGATGAAAATATCCATCGAATAAGAGCGCCTGAAAGGTATTAGATGTCGATGACGTAAGGGGGCGTTGGCTTACAAAACAACGGTCAGGCTTCCTCCCAAAAAATGCAAACCGGGTTGGGATAAAGACCGGTCTACACGCTGAAGATATGCGCATCTACTGGTTTGCGGCCAGTAGATGCGGCTTAGTTACGGAAATACAGAAGTTAGAGATAACTAACGACACTCTGAGGTGTCGTTAGTTATCGTTGAAGCGCTTATTTTTTCTCTACGGATTCTTTAACTTCGGCGACTGGAACGCCGCCAACGGTTTCGCGGTATTCCCACTGCCCGTCCTTAACTTGATAAAGAGAAATGGCTCCGCCTTTGAGGTCACCTTTTTCGTCAAACTGAATCTTGGCGGTGACGCCCTGATAATCGGTTTTGCCGATTTCCGGCAGGAACTTAGCCGATTCGACCGAGTTGGCACGCTTCATGGCATCAACCATCACCATCACGGCATCATAAACATACGGCGCATAAAGCTGGACTTGACCGTACTTAGCCACAAAGGCGTCGTTGAAAACCTTACCGCTCGGCATTTGCTCAAGCGGCACGCCCGGCAACGAGCAATATTGACCTTCACTGGCGGCACCGGCCAGTTTGATGAACTCAGGCGTGCAACCGCCGTCACCCGTCAGAAACTTTGCTTTCAGACCGAGCGACTTCATTTGCTTGGCCATCGGCCCGGCTTGAGGATCCATGCCACCATAGAAAACAAGGTCGACTTTTTTCGACTTGATCTTGGTCAAAATGGCGGCAAAATCAGTGGCTTTATCGTTAGTAAACTCCCGTGCCAGCACTTTGCTACCGGACGCAATAACCGCCTTTTCAAACTCGTCCGCCAGACCTTGCCCATAAGCGGTGCGGTCGTCAACAATGGCTACTTTCTTGGCGGCCAGTTGGTTGGCGGAATATTCGCCCAAAACTTTGCCCTGTTGAACGTCATTTGCCATAACGCGGAAAGCGGTGGCGAAACCCTGCTGGGTGTACTTTGGATTGGTCGCTGAACCCGAAATTTGCGGGATACCCGCGTCGGAATAAATCTTCGAAGCCGGGATCGTCGTGCCGGAGTTAAGGTGACCAATAACCCCATTAACCTTCGCATCAATCAACTTTTGAGCAACGATGGTGCCCTGCTTGGGGTCGGCCTGATCATCTTCGGCGACCAGAACAAACTTAACTTTGGCTCCGCCGATGACCGGCGCGTTAGCATTAAGCTCGTCAATCGCCATTCGCGCCGCATTTTCGTTGTCTTTCCCAAGGTGCGCTTGCGGCCCGGTGAGCGGTGCCACATGACCCAGTTGGACGGTGATTTCTGGTGTAGGTGCGGAAGCCGCCGCCGGAGCGGGTGCAGGTTTAGACTCTTCTTTCTGAGCACAGCCGATCAAGGCCATAGCGGCTGAAACAGCAAGAGACAGACTGGAAATGCGCGAGAACTGCATGGTTTTACCTCCGAGTAGGTGTTGTAGATAGGATGACAGCGACAGAGCGCGAAATTTTGCTGACCTGTGAGCCTGATGTCAATGTAAAAATGTCGCGTAGGGTTGACGAAAATTCTTAATGCACATCTTGTGCCAACGTGAGTGGATTGACAGGGTGGCCGTAAGAAACAAGCGTCTCGTTTGCGATGCACGCTTCGACTGGCGTGATGGCGGAAAGTTCTGAGCTAAAAGATAGAAATCTTCTGAAGCCGAAAAACGGCGCGAATGTGGTGCATTTCGCTTGAGTCTCGCACAGTCTTGGGGATGACAGAGCGGCGGGGTCGTTGCCCTCAATAAACAATCCGGGGCACTCGAGTGTTGCGGGTGCGGTGAGACTCGACCACATGCCGGTTCAGACGCCAGAAACACACTCAAATCAGGATACCCATAAAAAACGAGGCGTAGAAAACTCTACGCCTCGTTATGTTTGGCGGGTGATGAGTGTCATCCCACCATGCAGAACGCTTACTTTGGACGTGACCCCGTTGGAAAAGGCCAAGCACCGGTTGGATTGAGCGCTGTCTTGGGACCCGGTGTTGCCGCCGTTGAAGGCGCTGTGGCAGGAGCCGGCGTTACATCGGCCTTCTTAGCGGCTGGTTTAGCGGCTGGTTTAGCGGCTGGTTTAGCCGCTGGTTTAGCCGCTGGTTTAGCCGCTGGTTTAGCCGCTGGTTTAGCCGCGGGTTTAGCGGCTGGTTTAGCCGCGGGTTTGGCGGCTGGTTTGGCCGCTGGTTGAGCGGCTGGTTTGGCCGCTGGTTTGGCCGCTGGTTTAGCGGCTGGTTTGGCCGCTGGTTTGGCGGCTGGTTTGGCGGCTGG
>CAIWVX010000008.1 GCA_903916205.1 uncultured beta proteobacterium | reverse complement strand
GCAAATAAACCGACGCCGATTTCCGAGAAGGAAGTTGAAAAAATCATGCAGCAAATGCAGGACGGTGTTGAGAAGCCTCGTCCAAAGGTGCTCTTTGAACCGGGCGAAGTCGTGCGTGTGAAGGAAGGGCCCTTTTCTGACTTTCATGGTTCGGTTGAGCATGTTAATTACGAGAAAAATCGTCTCCGTGTATCCGTGACCATTTTTGGTCGTGCGACACCGGTTGAGCTTGAATTCGGTCAGGTCGAGAAAGCCTAGTCTCGGCCAACCATAATTGGATCGTAGCGTGTCTGAATTGATGCGCCACAGTTAGTGCGGCTCTTGGGTCGCGTTTGTTGTTGGGGAGCGTCGTAATCGGCGCGTTTGCACCCATTTAAAGGAGTATTACCGTGGCAAAGAAAATTGTCGGCTTTATTAAGCTGCAAGTGCCGGCTGGCAAAGCTAATCCTTCGCCCCCGATCGGCCCAGCGCTAGGTCAGCGCGGCCTCAATATCATGGAATTCTGCAAGGCGTTTAATGCTCAGACTCAAGGCATGGAGCCTGGCTTGCCAATTCCTGTCGTCATTACCGCCTTTGCGGACAAGAGCTTCACCTTCATCATGAAGACGCCACCGGCGACTATTCTGATTAAGAAAGCCGCTGGAATTCAAAAGGGAAGTTCGAAGCCGCATACCGACAAGGTGGGTAAGCTGACCCGTGCCCAGTGTGAAGCTATCGCGACTCAAAAAATGCCCGATCTGACCGCCGCTGATATGGATGCGGCTGTTCGTACGATCGCGGGCAGCGCCCGTTCGATGGGCATTACCGTGGAGGGCATCTAACATGTCCACGCTAAGTAAGCGTCAAAAAGCAATCCAGGGCAAGGTTGACCACAACAAGAGCTACGCCGTTGGCGAAGCGCTGAAATTAGCCAAAGAGTTTGCTACGGCTAAATTTGATGAGTCAATCGACGTCGCTGTCAGCCTTGGCATTGATGCGCGTAAATCGGATCAATTGGTTCGTGGTTCCGTGGTATTGCCGGCAGGTACAGGTAAGACCGTTCGTGTCGCTGTTTTTGCCCAAGGGGAAAAAGCTGAAGCGGCTAAAGCCGCTGGTGCAGATGTCGTCGGATTTGATGATCTGGCCGCCGATATCAAGGCGGGTAACATGAACTTTGATGTCGTTATTGCCACCCCCGATTCGATGCGTGTGGTCGGTCAGCTCGGCCAAATTCTTGGTCCGCGCGGTCTGATGCCCAACCCAAAGGTCGGTACAGTGACCATGGATGTGGTTACCGCTGTAAAAAATGCTAAAGCCGGTCAAGTTCAATATCGCACAGACAAGGGCGGGATTGTGCATAGCACAATCGGCCGTGCTTCATTTGATGCTGAAAAATTAGAGTTGAACCTGAAAACATTGGTTGACGCCTTGATTAAGGCTAAACCAGCCAGTTCAAAGGGACAATATCTTAGGAAAATTGCAGTCTCCAGCACCATGGGGCCTGGCTTGCGCGTTGATTCAACAACGCTGTAAAAACTATTTAAGGGCGCTGGTTGCTCTGGTGTGAACTTTGGGCTGCCGTCGTATGGACGGCAGATCGTCAAAGACCGTAGGTGCCGTAGGGCGTTTTGTCCGAAAGCTTAAGTGTTAAAGCGGCCTACGTAGACGGTGAGCCCCGAACAAGATTTTTGATAGTGACTGATTTTGCACTGTTGATGTTCTTGGTCTTGGTCGCCGTGGGTGCGATGTGTCCAGCCGGACATGCCGTGTGTTGACTTGATAGGAGGAAGGGCCGATGGGTCTCAATCTGGATGAAAAAAAGGCCGTAGTGGCGGAAGTGTCGGCTAAGGTAGCTACTGCCCAGACAATGATCGTGGCTGAGTACAGCGGACTTGAGGTGGCTCACCTCACCAAGCTGCGTGCTCAAGCGCGTCAATCTGGCGTGTATCTGCGTGTTCTGAAAAATACCTTGGTGCGTCGTGCAGTAGAAGGGAGTTCATTTGCTGTTCTTGCTACGCAAATGACGGGTCCGTTGATTTATGGTATTTCGATAGATCCCGTAGCGGCAGCTAAGGTGCTCAACGATTTTGCAAAAACAAACGACAAGTTGGTGTTAAAGGCCGGTTGCTACGCTGGGAAAGTGCTTGACAAATCGGGTGTGCAAGCCCTTGCGTCGATCCCGAGTCGTGACGAATTGCTTGCCAAGCTACTGGGTGTGATGAAGGCACCGGTATCCGGATTCGCCGTTGCACTTGGAGCACTGGCCAAGCAACGAGAAGCCGCCGCCGCTTAATCCCCCTGTTTGCACGTTCATTGTCAGCAATTATATGTATCTAGTTTTAGGAGTTTAATGATTATGGCTATTACCAAAGATGACATCCTCGAAGCCGTTGGTAACATGACGGTTATGGACTTAAACGACCTAGTCAAGGCGTTTGAAGAGAAGTTTGGCGTTTCAGCGGCAGCGATGTCTGTTGCCGGTCCGGCGGCGGCCGCCGCCGTTGTTGAAGAGCAAACGGAATTCACCGTGATGCTCTTGGCTTGTGGTGAAAAGAAGGTTGAAGTAATTAAGGTCGTACGTGCCGCAACGGGCCTTGGTTTGAAAGAAGCCAAGGATCTTGTCGATGGCGCGCCAAAGGCCGTCAAAGAAGCCATTGCCAAAGCGGATGCTGATGCGCTCAAGAAATTGCTTGAGGATGCCGGTGCCAAG
>CAIWVX010000007.1 GCA_903916205.1 uncultured beta proteobacterium | reverse complement strand
CGAGGAACTTGTCGGCAAAGCGCTGGCACCACTCAAGGACAAGGTGGTTATTGCCAGCAAGTTCGGTTTCGACATCGATGCAAACGGTCGCCGGACAGGTGGCCTGAACAGCCGCCCGGAGCATATTCGCCAAGTGGTTAATGCGTCCCTGAAGCGACTGAACATCGAGAGCATTGACCTCCTGTATCAGCACCGTGTCGATCCCAACGTACCCATCGAGGATGTGGCCGGTACTGTCAAGGATCTGATCGCACAGGGCAAGGTCAGGCATTTCGGCCTGTCGGAGCCCGGCATGAAGACGCTGCGTCGTGCCCATGCCGTGCAGCCAGTGACAGCCGTACAGAACGAATACTCGCTTTTGTGGCGCGGGCCTGAGCGCGAAGAACTGGCGATCTTCGAAGAACTTGGTATCGGTCTGGTTCCTTGGAGCCCACTGGGACTCGGATTGCTGACCGGCAAACTTGGTCCCGACACTCGCTTCGACGGATCTGGTTACACCGACTATCGACGTTTCAACCCGAGATTTTTTCCGGAGAATCTGAAGGCCAACATGCCGCTGGTTGAATTGCTTCAGAACTGGGCCAAGCGAAAGGAAGCAACGCCTGCACAATTGGCGCTCGCTTGGCTGCTCGCCCAACGCCCATGGATCGTCCCGATTCCCGGCACAACCAATCCGTCTCACCTGGATGAAGATCTTGGCGCACTGGCGGTACGCTTTACTCCGGACGAGTTGCGCCAATTCAACCAAGACTTTGCCGCAATCCAAATCTATGGCGAGCGTCTGCGTCCTGAGCTGCTGGTTATGTCGGGCCAAGAAGCTCCGAATAGGGAGTAACACGATGAAACCACAAATTGCTGCTATTGCGACGGCTTGTTTACTCGCCGTTAGTGCCAACGCTGAAGAAACATCAAGCGTAAAGGTCACTCGCATTGGCACACAACTGTCGTCTGTCGGATCTGCTGAATTTTTCACCGGTTCAGTACGAATCGACTCGCCATTCAAAGGAAGCGGCCATGCACGCGTCGGCGGTGCCACCGTCACCTTTGAGCCAGGGGCACGAACGGCTTGGCATACCCATCCCTTAGGACAGACCCTGATAGTGACCACTGGATCTGGGTTGGTTCAGCACTGGGGTGGGCCAATACAAGAAATCCGTGCTGGCGATATGGTCTGGATTCAGCCCGGCGTGAAGCATTGGCATGGCGCCTCCAAAACCGTCGCAATGAGCCATGTCGCAATAGCCGAGGCGTTTGAAGGCAAGAGTGTCGAGTGGATGGAAAAGGTCAGTGACGTTCAGTATGAAAGTCAATAACGCCAATCTTGAGGGCGAAAGGGCATTGCAATGAACGAAGTCGTCGTAGTCATCGGTCCTGGATCCATCGGACAGGCCATCGCCAGACGAATCAGTTCCGGAAAGACGGTGCTCTTGGCCGATCTGCGCGAGGAAAATGCCAAGGCAGCAGCCAAGACTCTCCATGATGCCGGATTCGAGGTGAGCACTGCCGGGGTCGATATTTCGTCGCGGCAGTCGATCCATACGCTGGTGGAGAGGGCTACATCTCTTGGCCCCATCACAAGGTTCATTCATGCGGCAGGTGTATCCCCGACTCAGGCTTCCCCGGAAACCATTCTGAAAGTTGATCTTTACGGTACCGCGGTATTGCTCGAAGAGTTCGGGAACGTGATTGCTCCAGGCGGTTCGGGAGTCGTCATTGCCTCTCAGTCCGGCCATCGCCTTCCAGCGCTCACCGAGGAGCAAAACAAAGCGCTGGCTACGACCCCGGCCGATGAACTGCTGGCGCTGCCGATGCTTCAGCCGGACCGCGTAACTGATCCGCTTCATGCCTATCAGCTTTCCAAGCGCGGCAATTCGTTACGGGTAATGGCTGAAGCGGTCAGGTGGGGGAACCGCGGGGCACGGATCAATACGATCAGCCCTGGAATCATCATCACTCCTCTTGCTAGGGACGAACTCTCCGGTCCGCGTGGCCCGGGGTATCAGCGCATGATCGACTTGTGCCCCGTAGGCCGTGCAGGAACACCAGATGAGGTTGGTAACGTTGCCGCTTTGTTGATGGGGCTGGATGGTGGGTTCATCACCGGGAGTGATTTTCTGATGGATGGCGGCGTGACAGCCGCTTACTGGTTCGGTGAGCTTGCTCTCGCCAAGTGAAGCAAGTCAATACGAAATAACTTAACAAGGACAAACGAGGAATCGAGATGGAAAACTTTACTTTTTATAATCCGACCAAGATTGAGTTCGGTACCGAAAAAGAGCAATTGGTGGGCCAAGTCCTCGCCGACAACGGTATCAAGAGCGTATTGCTTTGCTTTGGCAGTGACCGTATCAAACGCGACGGCCTGTTCGCAACAGTCAGCAAAAGCCTGAAAGAGCACAGAGTCCAATTCGTCGAATGCGGCGGTATTGTCAGCAATCCGGTGATTTCCAAAGTGCGTGAAGCCATCGCACTGGTGCGCCAACATCAGGTCGATGCCATTTTGAGTGTTGGCGGTGGCTCAGTCCTGGACAGTTCCAAGGCCATTGCTGCGGGGGCTCTCTACGCTGGCGATGTATGGGATCTCTTCATCGGCAAGGGAGAAATCAAAGCGGCGTTGCCGGTGTTCGACATCCTGACGCTGGCAGCTACCGGCAGCGAAATGAACAATGGCGCCGTAGTTACAAATGAAGAAACCAAGGAGAAGTTTGCTATCGGTTCGGTGCATACCTTCCCGAAAGTTTCCATCGTAAACCCATCGCTGATGCAAACGGTGTCACGAGAGTATCTAGTGTACTCTGCCGCAGACATCATTGCCCATTCGATTGAAGGCT
>CAIWVX010000006.1 GCA_903916205.1 uncultured beta proteobacterium | reverse complement strand
TGGATGGCGTTAACAAGATGTCGAAATCGCTCGGAAATTACATCGGAATCAATGAACCGTCGCGCGAGATTTTTGGCAAGCTGATGTCCGTATCCGACGAGCTCATGTGGCGTTACTTTGATCTTTTATCGTTTCGGGCGATTGATGAGGTGTCAGGATTCAAGCGTGAGATTAGTGAGGGCCGTAATCCGCGCGACGTTAAAGTTTTGCTGGCGCAGGAGATTGTTGAACGCTTTCATGGTCGTGCCGCCGCCGTCGATGCGCTCAGTGATTTTGAGTCGCGTTTTCGCCAAGGGGCGATTCCCGAGGATATTCGAGAGGTCACTCTTGATTCTGCGGGGGAGGGGTTAGCTGTGGCACAGATTCTCAAGCAAGCCGGTTTGATGGCCAGTACGTCAGAGGCTTTGCGGATGATTGGTCAAGGGGGAGTGAAGATTGATGGCACAAAAATTGAGAACAAAAATCTCACGTTTAACCGTGGCGATACGTTGGTCTTGCAGGTAGGAAAGCGAAAGTTTGCGCGTGTTGTAATTATTTAGCCTAACGTGGATCTTTGAGTCCGCAGAGATAAGCCATGACCCATCGAACTGACATCGCACCACCAAGCATCGGACACTTTCCGTCGGAACATTTTCTCAATCGCGAATTGGGGATTCTGGCCTTTAATCGGCGCGTATTGTCGCAGGCCAAAAATCCGCATACGCCCTTGCTTGAGCGCTTGCGTTTTTTATGCATTGTCAGTAGCAATCTGGATGAGTTTTTTGAGATCCGGGTGGCGGGACTTAAAGAGCAGATCAAACTCAATTCGGTGACCGTAACGACCGATGGACTCACGGCCAGTGCCGCGTTTAATTTGGTCAGCAACGAGGCGCACGGGCTGGTTGAGGCGCAATATAACCTGCTCAATAACGAAATTCTTCCGCAATTGGCCGACGAGGGCATCCATTTTCTACGCCGTTCGACTTGGACGGATGAACAGCGCGAATGGATCAGGAATTATTTTCTGTGTGACGTGATGCCGTTACTGACGCCAATCGGTCTCGATCCGTCCCATCCCTTTCCGCGAGTCCTTAACAAGAGTCTCAACTTCGCCATTGAACTTGAGGGCAAAGATGCCTTCGGGCGTAGTTCCGGCGCGGCGATCGTCCAGGCTCCGCGTGTTCTGCCTCGGGTCATTCGCCTACCGCGAGCGCTCTGCGAACAGGCCGACAGTTTCGTTTTTCTGTCGTCGGTATTGCACGCTTTTGTCGGTGAGTTATTTTCTGGAATGCATGTGCTGGGCTCCTACCAGTTCCGCGTCACGCGCAACAGCGATCTTTTTGTTGATGACGAAGAGGTTAAGAATTTACGCACCAAAATCCAGGGCGAACTACCGCAGCGCCACTTCGGTGACGGGGTTCGGCTAGAAGTGACGGACAACTGTTCGGAGAGTATGGCCAATTTCCTGTTGACTCAATTCAATCTCTCCGAAAGTGACCTCTATCGCGTCACCGGGCCGGTTAATCTTGTCCGCTTGATGCAGGTGCCGGACGGGGTTGAGCGTGATGATCTAAAGTTCCCGCCGTTCAGGCCCGGCTTCCCGAAAACGCTAGCCAAACGACATAATATTTTTGAGGATATTCGCGCCAACGATATTTTGCTGCACCATCCCTATCAGAGTTTTTCCCCGGTTATTTCTTTGCTCGACCAAGCCGCTATCGACCCGCAAGTGGTGGCGATAAAGATGACGGTTTACCGTACTGGCACCGACTCGGTTTTGATGCAATCCTTGCTACGTGCCGCGCAGAATGGCAAAGAAGTGACGGTGGTGGTTGAGCTAATGGCGCGTTTCGACGAAGAAGCCAATATCGGCTGGGCGACTAAACTGGAAGAGGTCGGAGCTCACGTCGTTTATGGTGTCGTCGGCTACAAGACCCATGCCAAAATGTTGATGATTGTGCGTCGCGAAGAAGCAAAAACCGGAAGTTTGCTGCGCCGTTATGTTCATCTGGGTACCGGCAATTACCATCCCAAAACGGCGCGTCTGTATTCGGATTTCGGCTTGATGACGTGCAACGAAGATATTGGCGTCGATGTCAATGAGGTCTTCAAGCAACTCACCGGACTCGGACGTGCTCAATCATTAAAGCATCTCTGGCAAGCTCCTTTCTCCTTGCAGCGGAACATTCTGACAGCCATCCGTGGCGAAATCCATGCCGTCCGTTCCGGCAAGCGAGGGCGCATTATTGCCAAGATGAATTCTCTGCTCGAACCGGAAACCATCAACACCCTTTATGAGGCCTCCCAAGCGGGGGTGAGCATCGACCTGATGGTGCGCGGTGTGTGCGCCCTGCGCCCCGGTATCAAGGGTTTGTCTGAGAACATTCGGGTCAGATCAATCATCGGTCGCTTGCTTGAGCATCATCGCATTTTCTATTTCTTGGCCGATGGTGAAGAAAACGTGTATCTCTCCAGCGCGGATTGGATGGAGCGCAATTTTTTCCGTCGTATCGAACTCGCTTTTCCGGTTCTCGACAAAAAACTCAAGCGCCGAGTCATTAACGAAGGGCTGAAAATCTATCTGCTCGACAATGTTCAGTCCTGGGATATGGACGCCAACGGCCAATACCATCAGCGCCGCGCATCACGCAGCAAACCTCGTTGTGCGCAGACCGAACTGATTGAACTGCTCAAGCCTTGAGCTTCGCCTATCAAGCGGGTTCACCTTTTAATTTCAATTTTATCGAGAGAAAATTGTGCTGATTCTGGGGATTGATGTAGGTGGAACAGGCATCAAGGCCGCCATCGTTGAAACCACCACCGGTGAGCTGCAAAATAAACCCATTCGGGTTGAGACGCCACGACCCGCAACGCCCGAAAGTATTGCTCAGACGCTGAGTGCCCTGATCAAACAGTTTGAGTGGGCAGGCCCGGTCGGGATCGGCTTTCCGGCGGCTATCCAACATGGCGTGGTGCGCACCGCTTCGAACATCGACAGCGCATTTATTGGCCTGCCGCTGGCGACATATTTCTCGGAAAAAACAACCTGCCAGGTTTATCTCGCCAACGATGCCGATGTCGCCGGTCTGGCTGAAATGCGTTTTGGTGCTGGTCAAAACAACCCTGGCGTGGTCTTGATCATCACCATTGGCACTGGCTTAGGCACGGCACTCTTTAGCGGTGGGCAACTGTTACCCAACACCGAACTCGGCCATGTGTTTTTAAGTAATGGAATGGTGGCCGAAAAACACGTTTCCGAAGTCGTGCGGATTAACCAGAATCTAAAATGGAAGGAATGGGGGGGCCGTTTCAACCTTTACCTGAGCACCATGGAAAATCTGTTTTGGCCTGATCTGATTATTTTAGGTGGAGGTGCCAGCAAAAAACTGGAGAAATTTGCCCCCTTGATTACGACCAAAGCCCCCGTGGTCGCGGCCAGTTATCTGAATCAAGCTGGAATTGTGGGTGCCGCTTTATTTGCCGAAAGCGAATTAAACAACTCCGCGGCAAGCCGCGAGGTATCAAAATAGCGCCAGCTTGTATCTTCGTATATTCTTTACCTTAACCCTTTACTCACTCCATTATCATTTCCTCGTTATCACCTAAATTCCGCGATTGAAACTCTCCCAGCCTGCCGGACGATATTTTTTACATTTTTGATGCGACAATTAAAGCAGCGAGAGGTTGCCGAGAGGTCACCCGCTGTTTACGGAGACATGGCTTGGGCCAAGCATGAAGCTCCTCGCCCGGATCGCACTGAATAAATCAATCGCCTCGGCGGCGATCTTTAACACCCATGCCCCAGCATGACGCACCAGCTTGCCCGGCAGGTGAAACAAACGCCAGCGCACGGTCGCCACTTGGCAACGCCCCCAGTCTGCGTCAAGGGCGGAATGC
>CAIWVX010000005.1 GCA_903916205.1 uncultured beta proteobacterium | reverse complement strand
TTACGATAACGTCGTGCGCCAAAAGTATCCCTGAACGGTAATACCAAATTTTTGACCTACCTGAAAATGCCCTCAAACGGTCATTTAATTCCATATCTAATTTAATAATGCACTAATCATCCACTTCGAAGCGACGACGGACCTCATTGGACAAAGCGTACTCTTGCCCAATTCGCAGCGCTCGATTACCCTCCGACCATGGAAAATAGACCTCAACACACGCGGCTTGAAGATGTTCAGGCTCTACTGAGTGGTGCCTTGCTGGTGGCTTTTGCCGTTGTGCTTTTTCGACAGGCGGGTTTGCTCACCGGCGGTACGCCTGGGCTGACTTTTCTTGGCTACTATGCCACCGGGTTGCCGTTTGGTGTGTTGTACTTTTTGATCAATCTCCCTTTTTATCTCTTTGGCTATCTGGCGATTGGCAAAGCCTTCACGGTGAAAACGTTTGTGGCGGTTCTTTTGCTTTCGGTTTTCAGCGAATACCTTCCTCGATGGATTCATATCGAAAGTATCCACCCTATTTTTGCTGCAATACTGGGCGGATTGCTGGCCGGGGCAGGTTTACTCATGCTGATTCGTCATCAGTCCAGCCTCGGTGGCGTTGGTGTGTTAGCCCTCTATTTGCAGAAAAAGCGCGGATGGCGGGCGGGCAGTATGCAGATGATTGCGGATGCGGTGATCGTCTGTGCGGCTTTTTTTCTGGTCGAACCTGAGCGAGTCGTTTTGTCGGTTCTTGGGGTGGTCGTGCTCAATTTGGTGCTGGCCGTTAATCACCGGCCCGGTCGTTATTTCAGTCAATGAGTCTTTGCAACGGCCTATAGACCCTGCCGTGTCGCGCCATTCGCTTGCTGCGCATCGTATAATCGAGCCTGGCCTCCATTCAAAACAAAACTCGCTCATGACTCACACTATAAAAACGCACCTTGTTGATCTGATGCGCGCGGCGCTGGTGAGCGTTGCTCCCGATCAGATTGATGCGGCCATTGTGCTAGAGCGCCCGAAACAAGCTTCGCACGGGGATTTTTCCTGCAATCTGGCGATGCAACTGGCGCGGACGATGAAACGTAATCCGCGTGAACTGGCGCAACTGTTGCTGTCTGAAATTCCGAAATCGCCGTGGGTTAATAAAGTAGAAATTGCCGGTGCTGGCTTTATCAATTTTCACTTACAGGCCGCGACCAAACTTGAGGTGGTGCGCACTATTCTGAGCCAAGGCGAAGCCTTTGGACGTTCTGTGGCTGGCGAGGGGAAAAAGATTCAGGTCGAATATGTTTCGGCCAATCCGACCGGCCCGTTGCACGTGGGTCATGGACGAGGTGCCGCTTACGGGGCCAGTCTGTCCAATTTGCTGACGTATGTCGGATGGGATGTGACGCGCGAATACTACGTCAATGATGCCGGTCGCCAGATGGATATCTTGGCGGTCTCAACTTGGTTGCGTTACTTGACGACGTTTGGCGCAATGTTCACTTTTCCGCCCAATGCGTATCAAGGCGATTATGTGGGCGAGATGGCCAAGCAAATGAAGCAAGCTCACGGCAGTCAGTTTGTTTGCCCGATAGCTGATGTATTGCACGGCACGCCGGGTCTTCCTGACGCCGAGCGCAGCGATGATGAAGCTAAGGCGCAACGCGAATCTCACCTCGATGCTTTGATCGCCAATGCCAAAGAGCGACTTGGCGAGGATTGGAATTACGTCCATAACCATGTGTTGACCGAACAGCTTGCCGATATTCGTAACGACCTCGAAGAATTTGGTGTGCACTTCGAGATATGGTTCTCGGAAAAATCACTGTTTGATACCGGGCTCGTGGCGCGCTGTGTTGAGCGACTCGAAAAGGCCGGGCATCTGTACGAGCAAAATGGGGCCAAATGGTTTAGGTCAACCCATTTTGGTGACGAGAAAGATCGCGTCGTACAACGCGATAACGGCCTTTACACTTACTTCGCTTCAGATATTGCTTACCACCTGAACAAGTATGATCGCGGCTTCCAGCGCATCATCAACATCTGGGGCGCCGATCACCACGGTTATATTGCCCGCGTTAAAGGCTCGCTGGTGGCGTTAGGGCTTGATTCCGAGCTGCTCGACGTGGCGCTGGTGCAGTTTGCGGTGTTGTACCGCCGTGGGCAAAAGGCGTCGATGTCGACCCGTTCCGGCGAGTTTGTCACGCTGCGTACCCTGCGTGAGGAAGTCGGCAACGATGCCTGTCGTTTCTTCTATGTTTTGCGCAAGTCGGATCAGCACCTTGATTTCGACCTTGATCTAGCTAAGAGCCAGACCAACGAAAACCCGGTGTATTACATCCAATACGCACATGCCCGTGTTTGCTCGGTTCTAGCCCAATGGGGCGGGGATTTAGCCGATTTAGCGACGGTCAATCTCGCACGGCTCAATACGGCTCATGAGCTGACGGTGGCCGCTCGTCTCACTGAATTCCCCGAAATCATCGAATCGGCCGCACGCGACTTGGCCCCGCATATGATCGCTTTCTACCTCAAGGATCTCGCCGCCGATTTCCATAGTTATTACAATGCCGAGCGCCTGTTGGTCGACGATGTTGAACTGAAAAATGCGCGTATCGCGATGGCCGCCGCCGTGCGCCAAGTGATCCGTAATGGGCTGGCTATTCTCGGCGTCAGCAGCCCACAATCCATGTCATCACTGAATCAGAGAGAAGGCTATGAGTCGTGATATGAAACCCCGCAAATCCACTCCTTCCGCTACCCGCAGCAAATCGAGCGGCAATACCCTAGTCGGGCTTTTTATTGGTCTGGTTATCGGCGTCGTTGGCGCGGCGGGCGTGGTTTGGTACATCTACAAAACGCCGCCGCCCTTTTCCAAAAAAACGCAACCCGCGCCACCCTCAGCGCCAATTCAGCAAGGCCCGGTGACGCCGATTCCCAACCAGGCCCCGGCCCCGACGCCAATGGCTTTGCCAGGCAAGCCGGGCGATCCGATTCCGCAGAACGGTGATAAGCCGCGTTTCGATTTCTACAAGATTTTACCGGGCAACGCTGAGGCGATTCCTGAGCCGAAACCGATCGAAACCAAAGCCAAGAACGAAAAAGAAGCGCCAGTGTCGGAAGCCGTATTCTTGCAAACTGGATCGTTTCAAAATGCCAGTGATGCCGACAACCAAAAGGCCAAATTAGCCATGATGGGTGTCGAAGCCTCGGTGCAACAGGTGATGTTGCAAGATAAAGTGTGGTTCAGGGTTCGCCTTGGGCCATTCAAGAAGCCAGCGGACGTGGCTAACATCCGTTCTGAACTGGCCAAACAAGGCATTGAAGCCAACATAGTTAAATAAGGTTGTGGAGACCACGATGAACATTAGCCCCGCCCGGCGTCTTGCCATTTTGTTTTTTTCACTGATGGCTCTGGCTTTCCCCGCCCAAGCGCAATTGCTTGTCGGGCGTGATTATGTCGCCATTGAGCCGGTTCAGATGACCGACAATGCGGCAAAAATTGAGGTTGTCGAATTCTTTTCCTACGCTTGTCCGCACTGTGGCGATCTCAATCCGCACATTATCCAGTGGGCCAACAAACAGCCGTCTGATGTGGTTTTTAAGCGGATTCCTGTCG
>CAIWVX010000004.1 GCA_903916205.1 uncultured beta proteobacterium | reverse complement strand
ATACCCAAGAGATTCAATATTAACCACAGAGCAAAGCTTACCTCAGAATTGCTAATGAATAACTTGGGATCAACATTTTGGCACTTCGATGCCGTGTAGACTTAGCTCTACTCGCTCGGGACGGAGAAGTCCCTTTCATTCGTTGGGTCGTCCGGAATGTCTTGAGCACACCGGGGCTATTTTTCGAGTTACGAGCCCTGTTAATCGTCCGTTTTCTTTTCGTAACACTGATGATGCAGCCAAGCTGAAAGTGCGCCAAGCAACATCAGTCCGCCCATCCCGTAGGCCAGTGTCTGCGTTGATCCCCACAAGGCGGGAGCAATGACCCCGGCAATCACGCCGTTAAAAATAGATTGCAGGAACATCTGACAGGACGAAGCAAGACCGCGCTGATCGGGAAAGGGATCGAGCGATAGTAGTGTCAGGCTAGGCATAACTAATGACATACCCAGCGTGTAGAGAGGGATAGGCAGCACACTCCACGGTAGACTTGGCGGTAGCATAAAATTGATCGCCAAATTGAGCACTACCGCGCAACACATGACGAGATAGCCGCGTAGTATGGTTTGGGGTAGCGAGAGCTTGCCGGCATAGCGCCCGGATAGCCAAGAACCGATCACTAAGCCAAGCATTCCCGGACCAAAGAGCCAAAGAAATTCGGTTTCGGAAACGCCAAGATGGCGTAAGAGAAAGACCGGGGCCGACATGATATAAATAAAAAATCCGGCGAAATTGAACGCCAGTCCCCCGCAGGCCATGAGAAAAACAGGCGAGGTCAATACCTTGGCATAGGTTCGCGCCAGATAGCCGGCATGTAACGATTGCCGACGTGCGACAGGGAGTGTTTCAGGTAGCGTGCGCCAACAAGCAAACCACAGAGAAAAACTAAGCAGCACCATAAAAACAAAAATCGAGCGCCAGCCGAACCAGAATTGCAGACGCCCGCCGATTACCGGGGCGATAGCCGGGGAGATGGCAAACATCATGGTGATGTTTGCCATGAGTCGCTGCGCCGATGGCCCGTCAAAGAGGTCGCGGACAATGGCACGACTAATAACGATTCCTGCACCGGCAGACATGCCTTGGAGCGCCCGCAGTATCCACAGATGTTCGATTCGTGTGGCGAAAACGCAACCCGCCGACGCTAAACCGAAAAATCCTAGCGAGACAAGAATCACCGGCCGCCGACCAAAAGCATCCGAAAATGCGCCATGCCACAAGGCCATGATGGCAAAAGACACCAGATAAGCCGTCAGAGTTTGCTGCACTTCGAGCGGACTAGCGTGCAGCGAGGACGCCATGTCTTGAAAAGACGGCAAGTAGGTGTCAATCGAGAACGGCCCCAGCGCCGCCAGCGCCGCGAGCAGCAGCGCAATACCGCGTGGCGGCTTCTGTGGCTCAAAAACAGGTCTCACGGGTTAATCCTTAGCCGAAGTTTAACAAGCGTTATACCGGCTCGGATTGTTTGGACACGGTTTTGCAACTCAGGCGGCCTTTCGATCTTTGAAATCGGTGACCGTCTTTCTGACCTCTTCGAGGTTACGGAAGGTGCGCCCATAAATGGCTTGCTCCTTCAGCGTACGGTTGAAGCGTTCGGCGACACTGTTGGTTTGGGGTTCGGCCACAAAGGCGAAACTCGGAGCGATTCCCCAGAATCTGATCTGATTCAGGAAATCATCGGCCGTGTATTGCGTCCCGTGATCCATGCGTAGCGTCAGACCACCTCCGACATCAGCGCCCGTGGCGCCGAATTCGGTCTGAAGACCTTGGGCAATCGGCTGCACGGCCGGGAAGCGGCTCCCGGTCTTCACGGCATAGAGGCTGACACAGCAGGCATCGAAATGATCGACGGCCGAGAACACCCAGACCCAACCTTCATCCACGGTTTCGATCCGGATACCATCGGTACCCCACATGTCGTTCGGACGATCAGTGGTAATCGTTCCGTCATGCAAGTTGTGATCGCCTTGGGGCCGGCGATGCGGCGACAACAATGCATTCTCGCGCATCAAGCGCAGTACGCGGGTATGGGAAACTCGAATGGCGCGCTGGATGCGCAAGCGCGCCCAAACCTTGCGGTGCCCCTCAGCGGTGAAAGGCGAGGCATCCAGATCGGCACGGATGGCCGCTAGGAGATCGGCATCGGACATCTTTGGTTTCGGTCCCCAGCACACCCGCTCTAGGCCGTAGAGCTTGCCTACGCTTTCGGAGGTCTCGCGGCTCATCGCGACAACCTCCGACCGACCAAAGGGCCTTTCGCCCGCCTTTCCTTCTGCAAAATCTCAACTTCCATGACGAGATCTCCGATTTGCCGCTTCGCGTCGTCGAGCACTTTTTCCAGCGGATCGTTCTCGCGCTCTTTAAGCCCCGCGTCGATCCCAGTCTGCGCCCGATCGCGCCACTGCTCCAGCTTGTATATCGGCACCGCGATCTCTCGCGAAACGGCATCCACTGGCTCGCCTCCAGTCGCGCTAAGCGTTCCTTTCAGCAAGCCCGGTGCAACCCCGCCAACCTTGAACTCTTTCCTCATCACTCAGCTCCTTTTTTAGACACGATTTAACCCCAAATTCGTGCCCAGAAAAATCGGGGCCGGTTCAAATTGTACTTCAGCCGTTTTAGCATGGGATAATCCCGTTATTGTTTTCGCTGGAGGTTTGATGTATCAATCCATTATCACCGAGGTGGATGATTCTGTCGGTATTCTGACGCTGAACAAAGCGGATCGACATAACACCTTAACTGAACTTCTGGTTGCTGAAATGACCAGTGGTCTGCTCGAACTTGAGGCCAATCCCAGTGTTCGTGTTGTTGTTATTTCATCCGCCGGCAAAAGTTTCTGTGCCGGTGCCGATCTCAACGAGATGAAACAGGCCGCGACCAGCAGCTCGCAGGAGAACCTTCATGAGGCCCGCAACATGGTGTGCCTGATGACGACCCTCAACGCCCTTTCAAAACCTAGCATCGCACGCATTCAAGGCCCGGCCTATGGTGGCGGTGTCGGAATTATCGCCGCTTGTGATATTGCGGTGACCACCTATGGTGCTTTATTTGCGCTTAATGAAGTCAAACTCGGTCTCATACCGGCGGTAATTTGCCCCTTTGTCGTGGCCGCCATTGGCGCACGCTATTGCCGCCGCTATATGCTTTCTGCCGAACGTTTCTCGGCTGCCGAGGCCTATCGGATAGGGCTGGTGCATGAAGTTGTTCCCGGCGAGGAACAGCTTGACGAAGCTATCGGCGAAATTATCGACAGCCTATTAAAAAATGGGCCGAACGCTCAGGCTGAATGCAAATCCTTGATTCAGACCGTTGCCGGACAGCCGATTGACGAATTAACCCTTGAAGAAACCGCCCAACGCCTTACTCGAGTGCGCGCTAGTCCTGAAGGAAAAGAAGGGCTGACGGCATTTTCTGAGAAACGAAAACCAATTTGGCATGACTAAACTGCCCCCTGTTATTTTTACGAAAGTACCGAATGAGCACCTCCGCAAATCAGACTAAAGTTCCTTCTCCCTGCATCAACGTCTGCGCGTTAAACAACGCTGGCTTTTGTAAAGGCTGTTTTAGAACGGTCCCAGAAATCAAGCGCTGGAACGAGGCAAACGATGCCGAGCGATTGAGAATTCTGGACAGTGCCAAACACCGACGCGAGGAATCAAGCCAATGAACGAAAGTGAAGACGCCTATCAATGTATCGGCGTTTGCCAGCCCGAACCTGAGTCAGGTCTTTGCCAAGGCTGCGGTCGCCCGTTATCTGGCGGCGATGGCATTGAACAAGGCTCTAAATCTGAAGTTCTTAGCGATGCTAAGTTTGAGAATCGGCTTGATAAAACGTAGCGCTTCAGGTCGTTTCGGGAGATACGAACCGCTTTGATTTTTTCGATGTGAGCGTAGACCTCCCTTAAACACGCACTGTTTGACCTCAACGAAGTGGCGGGAGATACTGCCGGTCGTTGAAAAATGGATGTTACCTATGGAACTGGAATTGCCCCCACTCACCGTATTCAAATACAAGCATGGAGACCGAATTCTGCTGACGCGCGAGCGAAAATTCGCCTTCGCAGTCGTCGCGTTTTTTGCGCTGGTGCTTGTCCGATTGCTTTTCCCCTATGGCTTGCTAGCGTTAATTTTTCCGGCCATCGTTTATTTGCAGGGCGTAAGAATAATGAGTCTTGGCCCGCGTTATCTGATTTGCGGCGACCATATTTTTTATTACGCGAATGTCTCGGAAGTCAATGTTTCTGAATCAGAGGGCGTGATACGCATTAAAACGGGCGGGAAAAGCGAGTTCGAAATTGAGCGTGCGCGTTTTCTGACGAACGCCAGAGGACAAAAAGCCGCTGCAAACAAGGCGGCTGAATTCAATAAGGTAACGGCCATGATTGTTGAAAGAGTTCGTCAGCTTTCGCCAGCCGCCACCGGAACCGCCTTCCCCGTAACGCCTGAAGGTGAAGTCTTAGCCGGGCTGACGCCTTCTACCCTTCCGCCTGCCGATTGAATGCTTGAATTGAGAGACATCCCGTGAGTAAACCTGACCTCGAACGCACCGCCTACACGATTGAGTGTTTTCTTAACGCATTGCGCATAAAAGACGGCCCAGAGCGCACCAAAGTCGAGGTCGGGATTGTGCGCTGGTTGGCCAGTTCAGTGCGTGGAAAAGAGGATTCCGCCGTTTATAGCGCATCGGTTATTGATTGCTTTAGTCGGGGGAGAAATCTCAAAAGTTACACCGTCCCCGAGGTGACGCTGGAAAAAGTGATCTGGTGTGATGGCACCCATATTTCAGAAATTGATCGCGAGGTTTATCTGAGCAACGGAAAAATAATCAAGTTGGGGATGGCTGATTTAGATTTAACCATGCCAAGTTCTGTTTAACCTGATTCCTGAATATATTCGTCAAGACATTTTCTACGTCATCATTAATTAGGGCGACCTATGACTCAAACGAATTCATCTGAACCTCACCTTGACAACCCCTTACCTGAAGAAGGAACCCGACGCATTTTTGCCGGAGAAGAACGGGTATTTTACGAAGGCTACTGGATAAAAACTTACCCGGTTCCGGCCAATTCACTGGAAGCCAAAAAACATCTGATCGAGGCATTGACGCGGCGTCTGTTCAATCACACCGAACATGGTCTCAATATTCCCGGTACCCGTTTGGCCGAAGCACGAAAAAGCTTTCAGGACGAAACAGACCCGGCCCGACGGCGAGTTAAATCAGCCATGTTGGCCGGTGCGCTGTTTAATCGAGCGACCGATATTTTTAGAAAACTCGTCGAGTTACAAGCCGACGGGATAGAAATTCAATCAGACAATCCGTTGATGCGCGAATGCGGGAGATGCCTGCTGGAATCCATGGAATTAGGCCATTCCGTACTCCACCGTTGCGGCGATGAAGGGATTGATGAGCTTTGGGGCGAACCGTTTCGCGCCTTCTCCATTCCGATTGAAGATTTTTACGAAAGCCGTTACATCAAAATCGGCCAGAGCTTACGCGATATTGACCGGATTGCGGCGGAGATGATCGCTACTTTTTCAGGTCTTCGCATGTTTGAAAAAATTGACGCCCTGATCCGTGATTTTGCCGAAGCGGCCAAGATTAAAACAGTGCATTTGCGTACCGACACGGATATTTTCGATGTCTGGGCGGGACTGGTTACCGCCTCCGAGCGACTCGCTAATTTTGCGCCATTGCCACAACCTGCGAGTAGCGCACCGCCCATACAAAATGTCTCGGACGGCTTGCAACTCATTCGCAATGGCCGCGACCTAGTTTTTTACATCGCCAGAGCACGCACCCCGATGCCCAAAAGTTTGGCCGAATATCTTGCCGCGTGTGAAGCCTATCGCACCACGGGGCGCTCACCTTTACATCCTGCGCCGCTACCGGCTTGATGGCCGTTCTTGCGTAGTCATGCCCGTTTGGTGTGACTCAGGAAGCCGCTTTGATGCATTTTCACAGCGCTTCAAGACTTGTGTGGAACCATCGGAATAACGTCTGACGCGTGCTTCTTAGCTTGTTTGGCGGCTTTCTTTTCCTTCGGCGATTTGGCCGGAGCCTTTTTACCTTCTTTGCTGCTTTCCTTGGCTTTGCCCATGATTTTCTCCTCGTAATTTCCCGCAGATTCAGGAACATTCAGTATAGACGATGACGGCCATTGAGAACGATCTGATTCAACGGCACTCACGTCCCACGAAGGCCGTTAATTTCGCTAAAATGCGCGTTTTGCTGACCAGTACGGCACGTTAAAATCAACCGACGCCGCGCCGACCATCACATCAACTTTCTCGTAAGCCCATTCGCTCAAAGGACTCATCTCTATGGAACGTATTTTCAATTTTAGCGCCGGCCCCGCCGCACTCCCTTTGGAGGTTCTCGAGCAGGCTCGTGACGAGCTCGTCAATTGGCGTGGCTGTGGCATGTCGGTCATGGAAATGTCGCATCGCGGCAAGGAGTACATGAGCATTCAGGCTGAAGCTGAAGCCGATCTGCGTGAATTGATGGCTATTCCGGCTAACTATAAGGTGCTGTTTCTACAAGGAGGTGCCTCAACCCAGTTCGCCATGATTCCGATGAATTTACTGCGCGGCAAAGCCTCTGCCGATTACCTGAATACCGGCGAATGGTCGAAGAAGGCCATCAAGGAAGCCAAGAAATACGGCGCGGTCAATATCGTCGCCAGCTCCGAAGATAAAAACTTCACCTACGCACCGACTCAGGAGGCTTGGAAACTCGACCCCGAAGCCGCCTATGTGCATTACACCCCGAACGAAACCATCGGTGGCGTGGAAATTTTCTGGACGCCTGAAACCGGCAAAGTACCGCTGGTCGCCGACATGTCCTCGAACATTCTGTCGCGCCCGATTGATGTCTCTAAATTCGGACTGATTTATTTCGGCGCACAGAAAAATGTAGGCCCGGCGGGCTTAACCATTGTCATCGTCCGTGACGACCTGATCGGTCAAACGATCAAAGGCACGCCGACGATGTTTGAATACGCACTCCAGGCCGAAAACGACTCGATGTACAACACCCCGCCAACTTACGCCATCTACATGGCGGGTCTCGTGTTCAAGCGGCTCAAGGCCCAAGGGGGATTGGCCCATATGGAGAAAACCAACCGCACCAAAGCCCAGTTGCTTTACGACGCTCTCGATACCTCCCGCTTTTTCAATTCGCCGGTGGCTCGCGAAAATCGTTCGCTAATGAACATTCCCTTCACCCTCAAGGATGAAAAACTCGACGAGGTATTCATTAAGGCCGCCAAAGATCGCGGCCTGACACAACTCAAGGGACACCGCTCAGT
>CAIWVX010000003.1 GCA_903916205.1 uncultured beta proteobacterium | reverse complement strand
CGTTCCCAGTTGGCGTTCTGCCGTAGCAACAACGATCTGATTATTAAATTGAATACCGGTTCAGTCACCATCAAGAACGAATATCACAGCGATGGTTCGGAACAAATACAAAGTCTGAAACTGTTGGGTAGTCAAGGCGTTGAAACGATTGATCTGTCGGCCTTCTTGTCCAACCCACAGAGCACGACAACACGACCCGCAAGCAGCCAACTCGGCAATTCCATCGTGGATTCAGGTATCGCCAGCGCATTTGCCCAGCACTTACTGCCCAATAATTTACAGGTCGTTTTTAACGGCTATGACGCCTTGGCAACAGGCATTCAAAACAATTGGGTTGTTTAAGAGGGTGTTTGGGCCATTGCTGGATAGGCGTTGCTGTGTTGGGTTACCGAGCGCTGAGAGTTCAGCACAGCCCCACGTTGGTACTCACAAACCCAGTGCCGACCACATCTCGTCTACTCGCTGTTTCACTGCGGCATCCATGACAATCGGCGTTCCCCATTGACGGCTAGTTTCTCCCGGCCACTTGTTGGTGGCGTCAAGGCCCATCTTGCTGCCTAGGCCGGCTACCGGACTGGCAAAATCGAGGTAATCAATCGGTGTGTTTTCGGCAATCAGCGTATCGCGTGCGGCATCCACCCGCGTCGTCATCGCCCAGATCACTTCTTTCCAGTCACGGATATTCACATCGTCATCCACCACAATAATGAATTTGGTATACATGAACTGGCGCAGAAAACTCCAGATACCAAACATCACGCGCTTGGCATGGCCGGGGTATTGCTTTTTGATGCTTACCGTCGCTAATCGATAAGAGCACCCCTCGGGCGGCAAATAGAAGTCAATGATCTCGGGAAACTGTTTTTGCAGCAGCGGTACGAAAACTTCATTCAGCGCTACGCCAAGCATGGCGGGCTCATCCGGTGGCTTGCCGGTCTGGGTGCTGTGGTAAATCGGATCGCGGCGCAGGGTAATGCGTTCGATCGTGAGTACCGGGAAAGAAGCCTGTTCGTTGTAGTAACCGGTATGGTCACCATAAGGCCCCTCAAGCGCCGTTTCGGACGGATCAATGGTGCCTTCCAGAACGATCTCGGCCGAGGCGGGTACCTGTAGGCCGGCTTGGCTTTGCAACTGACCGAGACAGTTCACGACCTCCGTTTTTGCTCCGCGCAAAAGCCCGGCAAATTGGTACTCGGAAAGGTTGTCCGGCACGGGGGTTACGGCCGCGAGAAGGGTGGCCGGATCAGCACCGAGCGCCACCGCCACAGGGAAAGGCTGCCCCGGATACTTCAGACAATGGTCGCGAAAATCGAGCGCGCCGCCACGATGCGCCAGCCAACGCATGATGACTTTGTTACGGCCAATCACCTGCTGGCGATAGATGCCGAGGTTTTGCCGTGGTTTATTCGGCCCGCGCGTCACCGTTAACCCCCAGGTTATCAGCGGGGCCACATCGCCCGGCCAACATTGCTGAATCGGCAGACGTGACAGGTCGACCTCTTCGCCCTCCCAGACCACCTCCTGACACGCAGCGGATGACACCACTTTGGGGGCCATGTTGAGTACTTGTTTGAGAATCGGAAGTTTGTCCCAAGCGTCTTTCAAACCTTTGGGCGGATCGGGTTCCTTGAGGTAGGCCAGCAATTGACCGACTTCACGCAAAGCTTCAACCGACTCTTGCCCCATGCCGAGGGCGACACGGCGCGGTGTGCCAAAAAGGTTGGTCAACACCGGAATCGAATGGCCTTTGGGATTTTCAAAAAGAATCGCCGGCCCGCCCGCCCGCAACACCCGATCACAGATTTCGGTCATTTCGAAACGGGGATCGACTTCGACGCGGATGCGTTTGAGTTCGCCTAGCTTTTCGAGTTGCGCAATGAAGTCGCGCAGATCATGATATGTCATCGTTAGTCTCGCTCAGAACACCCGTGATTGAAGCAAAAAATCCAGTGCGATACCGGCAAAAATACTGGCACCGATCCAGTTATTGTGTAAAAAAGCCTTGAAACATTGTGCCGGATCTCGCGACCGGATCAACGTGAAATGGTAAGCGGCAATCACTGCCGCGACACTCACCCCGACATAAAACGCGCCGCTTAAATGTAAAGTGAAGCCCACCCACGTAATCAACACCAAGCTTACGGCATAACAGAACATGACCGCCGCCACATCGAATCGCCCAAAAGTAATCGCCGAGGTCTTAATGCCAATTTTTAGATCGTCGGCGCGATCAACCATAGCGTATTCGGTGTCATAGGCAATAGCCCAGAACACATTAGCAATGAGCAACACCCATCCGAGTAGCGGAATCGTTTGAAGATTAACGACATACGCCATAGGAATACCAAAGCCGAAAGCCACCCCCAAATACGCTTGCGGGACGGAAAAAATACGTTTGGTTAAGGGGTAACTCGCGGCCAGAAATAAGGCGATCACCGACAAACCGACAAGGCTCCAACTGCGAAACGGCAAAATCAAGCAGAACGCAAAGCTGACCAGTACCGCGAACAGGATCAACGCTTCACGTACCGAAACGTGACCGGCAGCTATCGGTCGCAACTTAGTCCGTTCGACGCGCGGATCAAACTTGCGGTCGGCAATATCGTTGATGACACACCCGGCTGAACGCATCAACACGGTACCCAGTACGAAAGTCCACACCACCCACGTATCGGGTTTGCCGTACGAGGAAAGCCATACTGCCCAAAGTGTCGGCCACAGCAATAAAAGAATGCCAATTGGCTTGTCGAGCCGCATTAGGCGCTCATATTGCTCAAGCCG
>CAIWVX010000002.1 GCA_903916205.1 uncultured beta proteobacterium | reverse complement strand
GCGGTCTATTGCGACTACTCATTTTGCCCTCAACCTGATAAGTCAGGCTTCCGAGCGAATTGACCAACATATCAAGCGTTCGAGTCAGCTTACTGATGGGCAAATCGCCTTGCAACGACCTTGCTTCACGGGCAAAACTCAAGCTATCAATAAAAATCGGTTGCGACATAAGGGGCGCATGATATTATTTTTGGCCTTTGAAGTCAAAGCTTGGCCCGAGACGACTGTTCTCTCTCTTTTTCTGCCTTCTCATTTTCTGTGAAAGTGTTGGTCTTTTGTCGATCTTGCCATGTTAAACCCACAAATCGTCCTTGCCTCATCTTCTCCGTTTCGTCGTGAATTACTTGATCGTCTCGGAATCCCATTCACAACGACCCATCCTGAAATCGATGAACAGCCACTAAAAGACGAAACGCCCGAAGCAACGGCACTTCGTCTTTCAGAAGCCAAAGCTCGCAAAGCCGCGATCCAACACCCTGACGCACTGATCATTGGTAGCGACCAGATTGCCTATCTTGAGGGAGTTGTTTTTGGCAAACCGGGGAATCATCAAAATGCGGTAAAACAGCTACAGAAAATGCGCGGACGCACCGTCAATTTTTTCACCGGACTTTGTCTGCTAAATTCTCAGACGGGGAAAGCACATGTTCGCGGCATCCCCACACGGGTGACATTTCGTCAGTTTTCAGATGACGAAATTGAAAATTATTTGCGCAAGGAACAACCCTACAACTGTGCTGGCAGTGCAAAATCGGAAGGACTTGGAATTGTTCTGATCGCCAAAATGGAGGGTGAAGATCCCAGTGCGCTGATTGGACTTCCCTTAATTGCCCTATGCGATTTATTCAAGATTGAAAAATTTAACCTAATATAAACATTGTATTAACGTAAACTATGACTAAAGGTAGGCTGTTTTTGATTCCCGTTCCACTCGGTCCGACGGCGGCTGACGCGGCTTTGCCGCAACCGGTACTTAACTGTGCGCGTCAGCTAATTCATTTTGTCGTTGAAAATGCAAAATCAGCCCGAGCTTTCCTAAAATCCTTACCTACCGACACAGCGTTGCAGCAAATTGAGATTCGAGAATTAAACGAGCACACCCCGTCCAGTGCGGTTCAAGGTCTGCTCTCTCCACTGCTTAACGGAATTGATGTGGGTTTGATTTCAGAGGCTGGTTGCCCAGCCATCGCTGATCCTGGCGCAACTCTCGTTGCTTTGGCGCACCAAGCGGAAATTCAAGTCATTCCACTCATTGGACCGTCATCACTCCTACTGGCTTTAATGGGATCAGGTTTATCCGGCCAAAATTTCGCTTTTCATGGCTATCTACCGGCCAAGGCAGACCAGCGACAGAAAAAAATCAACGCGCTTGAAAAAGACTCAATACGGGAAAAAAGGACGCAGCTATTTATCGAAACGCCCTATCGAAACCGGCAAATGCTTGAGACACTCATCCACGTTTGCGCTGAGCAAACACGCATATGCGTCGCCACTGACCTTACTCTGACGAGCGAAAGCATATCAACCCGCACGCCTGCACAATGGCGGCGAGTCGGGATACCCGAAATAGACCGGCGCCCGACGGTATTT
Source organism: uncultured beta proteobacterium (assembly GCA_903916205.1). Taxonomy (GTDB): domain Bacteria; phylum Pseudomonadota; class Gammaproteobacteria; order Burkholderiales; family Rhodocyclaceae; genus Propionivibrio. The sequence continues at coordinate 305 of CAIWVX010000002.1, read as the reverse complement.
CTATTTCAAGCTTAGCGCACCACACCAGTATTTCCGAACAGACGTATTCCGAGATTCTGGCCCATTTCTGCGCCGAGACGCTTGGCAAAACGCTCGGCGATGTTTTCCTTGACCGAATAATCAAGAATATTTTCAGACTTGATCAGGTCTCTAGCCACAGAATCGACGGTTCCGAAATCATCGGCCAGTCCCATCTGTATACTTTGACTACCCGTCCACATTAAACCCGAGAACATATCCGGCGTTTCCTTGAGTCGTTTGCCCCGCCCTTGGCGAACAACGTCGATAAATTGTTTATGAATTTC
>CAIWVX010000001.1 GCA_903916205.1 uncultured beta proteobacterium | reverse complement strand
GGTACGACCGGCGGGGTTATGGAGGCTGCCGTTCGCACCATGTATTACGTGGTTAATGGCAAGGAGCTGGAGAATATCGAAGTTTCACAGTTACGCGGCTTTGAAAACCTTCGTTCGGCTACGGTTGATCTGGGGGGAGAATACGGCGAGATTAAAGTCGCCATGTGCCACGGCCTCAAGGGTTCTCGTCAACTGGTTAAATCGGTTCTGGACGGAACGGCGGATTTTGATTTCATCGAAATCATGGCCTGCCCAGGCGGCTGTGTCGACGGTGGCGGCACCTTGCGCTCCAAAAAATCGTATATTCCGCACGCCATGAAGCGTCGCGAAACGATCTTCAACATCGACCGTAAGATGAAAGTACGCCAGTCACACAACAACCAGCAGGTGCAAAACCTTTATGCAGACTATCTGGGCGCACCCCATTCCGAAAAGGCGCACCACATGTTGCACACGCATTACACTTCGCGTCCCTGTGGTGTGCTTGCAGATATTCAGAAAGCTTGGGATGAAATGAAAAAACAAGGTGGAAATTAAACTTTGAACTAACGTAACACCCCGTAACTCTATCCGTCATTCCCGCCCGCTCGGGAATGACGGAATTTTTCGTGCGTACCTGAGTCGTTACGAACTGTTTTTGATTGCAAAAGGATAAACCACCCCATGACCGATTACCGGACTAATGATTGGCTGAAGGCGAGCGAAGTCGATGAAGTTCTTCATTCAGCGGTACGCGATGATGGAAAAATTCGTGAGGTGCTGCAAAAAGCGCGTGAATTGCAAGGTCTGAACATGGCCGAGGTGGCCACGCTTTGCCACATCACCTCCCCCGAGCAAACGGAAGAACTGTTTGAAACGGCACGGAGCGTTAAAGAGCAAATCTACGGGCATCGCATGGTGCTTTTTGCGCCGCTCTACATTTCCAATATCTGCGGCAACGAATGTACGTATTGTGCCTTTCGCGCCTCCAACAAGGCCATGCCACGTACGGCACTGGACATGGAAGGGATCCGCAACGACACCGCCGAGTTAATACGTCAAGGACATAAGCGTCTGCTGATGGTGGCGGGCGAAGGGTACTCGGCGGCCAATGGCGGCTTTCAGTACATTCTCGACGCCATCGCTGCGGTTTATTCAGTGACGGATGCCACCGGCAACATCCGCCGTCTCAACATCAATCTGGCACCGCTGAAAGTCCAAGAATTTCGTTTGTTGAAAGAAGCCGGAATCGGAACCTATCAGTTATTTCAGGAAACCTACCATCGCGACACCTACGCCGCCGTCCATTTAAAAGGCCCGAAGAGCGATTTTGACTGGCGTGTTTCCGGCCTGGATCGGGCCATGCAAGGCGAAGTCGAAGATGTCGGTATGGGCGTGCTGTTTGGTTTGCATGACTGGCGTTTTGAAATGCTGAGCCTGATGCAGCACATCCGCCACCTTGAAGATCTCTTTGGTGTCGGCTGCCATACGATCAGCGTGCCACGCATTGAACCGGCCGATCACTCCGAGCTGTCATTGGCCCCACCCGCGCCCGTTTCCGATACTGATTTTAAGAAAATTATCGCCATTCTGCGTCTGGCGGTGCCTTATACCGGACTCATCCTGTCGACCCGTGAATCAGCCGCGATTCGCCGTGAATGTTATGCGCTGGGTGTTTCACAGATTTCCGCCGGTAGCCGTACCAATCCAGGCGGTTACAGCGAAGGGGACTCAGCCGCCGGTCAGTTCCAACTAGGCGACCATCGTTCGTTGGAAGAAATCGTGCAGGAACTCGCCGTTATGGGCTTCATCCCCTCATTCTGCACGGCTTGCTATCGCCTAGGTCGCACCGGACAAGATTTCATGGATTTAGCCAAGCCCGGTTTAATCAAGTTGAAATGTGACCCCAATGCGGTAACCACTTTCCAGGAATACCTGATCGACTACGCTTCAGAATC